>DITH01000164.1 GCA_002422745.1 Alphaproteobacteria bacterium UBA6189 | reverse complement strand
CGTCAACATCATGACGCTGGAAGACCCGGTGGAGTACCAGCTACCGTTGATTCGTCAGACCAACGTGCGCGAAGGTACGATCGACTTCCAGTCCGGTATCAAATCGCTGATGCGCCAGGATCCGGATATTATCTTCATCGGCGAGGTGCGCGATGAAGAAACCGCCATCATGGCGGTGCGCGCCGCGCTCACTGGCCACCAGGTATTTACCACCCTGCATACCAACGATGCGCTCGGCACCATCCCGCGGTTGGGCGATATCGGCGTACCGCCCCACCTGCTGGCGGGCTCGCTGATCGCGACCATGGCCCAGCGTCTGGCGCGGCGCTTGTGCAATGCCTGTAAAACGCCACGACCCGCGACCGAGGAGGAATGCCGGCTGATGAAGCTCGACCCCGCTGCGCCGCCCACGGTGCACGAGGCGGTGGGCTGCGAAAAATGCGGCTTTAAGGGATATAAAGGCCGCCTCGGTGTGCACGAAATTTTGCGGATCGATGACGGCATGGACGAGCTGATCGCCACCAAGGCAACCCGCAACCATATGCTGGAATACGCTATGGAAAACGGCTTCGTGCCCATGGTGCAAGATGGCATCAATAAAGTGTTATCGGGCGATATGGATATTCCGGAACTCATCTCAACGGTAGACCTCACTGACCGACTGTAATACAGTAAAGCCGCTTGGCAGGCTCCCGGCGGTACCAGCACAAGACTGGCCGCAACCAACGGAGCGATATGGCTGTTTATAATTACACCTCGATTAACGAAAAGGGGCGTACCATCCGCGGTTCGATGGTCGCCGAAAACGAAATCGATCTCGAAACCCGCCTAAAAGAGGTGGGGCTGGATCTTATTAACTATAAAGTCGCTAAGGCCAAGGCGGGTGGTAAATCCAAGATCAAGCTGAAGGACATGATTATCCTCTGCCTGCATTTGGAGCAGCTAAGCCGGGCCGGGGTGCCGATTCACGAAGCGCTGGGCGATGTGCGCGACTCGACCGAGTCACGCAAGCTGCGTGATATCATGACCGACATTCTCGAAAAAGTAAAAACGGGTAGCAAGCTTTCCGAAGCGCTTTCGTCGTATCCGCGCGTATTCAACGAAGTATTTGTGGGGCTCGTTGCCGCAGGCGAGAAAAACGGCAACCTGACCGATTCGTTCGTCCATATGGCTGACCATATGAAATGGACAAACGATCTACACCGCAAAGTAAAGAAAGCTGTCAGTTACCCGATCGTGTTGCTGGTGGTGCTCTCGGGCGTGATCGCCATCCTCATGGTGTTCGTTGTGCCCAAGCTCATCAAGTTCATTATCGACCAGGGCTTCACCGTGCCGTTCCATACCCGCGCCCTGATCTGGACATCGGAAGCATTCCAGAATCGCTGGTACATTATTTTCGGCATTCCTGTGATGATTTTCATGGCTGTCGCGGCACTCTACCGCACGTCCGAGCCGTTCGCCTACAAATTCGATGGCATGATGCTGCGCCTGCCGGTGATCGGTGGTACCATCCGTAAAATCAATCTGGCGCGGTTTACGCACTTTTTCTCGGTGATGTTCAAAAGCGGCATCGATATTCCCGATGCGCTGATGTCGGCCCGTAAAGTGGTGGGCAACCGCGTGATCCAGGAATCGGTGGAAGTCGTGCATCGTTCGATCGTCGAAGGCAATAACCTCACCAACAGCTTGCGTATGTCGAACCAGTTTCCGACCCTGGTGATTCGTATGTTCAAGGTGGGCGAGGATTCCGGTAACATGAACGACGCGCTGACCAACATCAAATTCTTCTACGATCGCGAAGTGGCCGACGCGGTGGACGGTATGATCGGCTTGATTCAGCCGGCACTGACACTGGTGATGGGCAGCCTGATTTTCTGGGTAATCGCGGCCGTGTTCGGACCCTTGTACCAATCGTTCCAAAACATGAAATTCTAAGGCAAACATTGCATGAAACTCGGGCGTAACACATCAGCGGCGAAGCAGAAGGCGGATAAAGCCCCCAAACCTGCGCGCCGTGCACGAAAAAACCCGGCAGAGGGAAGAGCCAGTTCCGGCAAGGCGCGCGGTAGGAAGAAATTCATCCTTATCCTCGGCGATGAGGGCGCGATCCTGGTATTTATGCAGGGAAATACGGTGCTGCGCCGCTTGTTTGCCGCATCCCCTCAGCCCGATCATACCGAAGCGGTGCTCGACCTGCTGCAGAATAATCCGACGGTGCCATTTTACCTGCTAGTCGACGTGCTGGACCAGCAATATGTCCGTCATCTGTTTCCGCCCGTCAGCTCGCTGAGTGTAAGCAATTTGGTCAAACGTCGATTGAGCCGCGATTTCCAGGACGAAGACCTCACCGGCTCAATTCAGTTGGGCCGTGAAAAAGCCGGTCGCAAAGAGTGGCAGTATCTACTGATTGCCCTCGCCAATACACCGCTGATCCAGCAATGGCTTGATTTACTTGTCGAGCAGCCCAACGAATTCAAAGGCGTCTTCTTAACGCCTGTTGAGGGACAAAATTATATCAAGCTGCTCCACAAAACCTTTAGCAATGAAAAGCCGCTGAGCTGGCAATTGCTGGTTTCGCACCACAAAGTCAGCGGTTTCCGCCAGATTGTTCTGCGCGACGGTAAGCTGGCATTCACCCGCGTTACCCAGGCGATTGACGACGATGTCGCCGCAGTAATCGCCGGCAATATCGAACAGGAAATCATCAATACGCTGGAATATCTCAAGCGCCTGGGGCTGGCCGAAAACCACACGCTTGAGCTGATTGCCGTCGTGGCGCAGGAAGTGCAGGAGGCGCTCGACTTGAAGCGGTTCGCTGCCGGGCAAAGCATCGTACTGACGCCGCTGGAAGTCGCGGAAGCATTGAAGTTCGAGCAAGCCGCCCTGTCGGCCGACCGCTTTGGCGATGTTGTCATGGCGGCCGCCTTCGCGCGCAGTAAGCCGCAATTAAAGCTGATGACGGCGTACGGTCAGAAACTCGGCCAGCTTTACAATGCCCGGCGCGGGATCAAGGCGCTCGGGGCGTTGGCGGTTCTTGCCCTGCTGGGCATGAGTGTGATGAATCTGCTGCAAGTAAGCCAAAGCGGAAGCGCTGTCGAACAAACGGAGGCGCAACGCCGCCCGGTACAGCAGCAACTGGCCAATGTCCGCCAGGCGGTGGAAGGGCTCAATAAGGATGTCGCATTCAAATCGGCGATTATGCTGACGCACGATGCCTATATGAGCAACATTCATCCACCGAAAGAGTTTATCGATACGCTGGCGCCGTTACTTGGGCCGGACGTGCGCGTGCGGAGTATGCTGTGGGGGCCGCCGGGCGTCGTTAGCCAACAAGCCGTCCAAGGGTTACAGATTCCAGCGTCCACGAGACCGAACCTGCCCCATGAAATGCAGGTGGATTTAGAGTTTGTCGGCCAGTATCCCGATACGGAAGCGCTGGCGTTTGTCGTGCAGCAAAACGTGAAACAAATCCGCGAAGCAATGCCTGCCTATGAGGTAATCAACCAACCCTACCCATGGGAAAGCCGCGAGAATACTAATCTCGAAATCTCCTTCGACCAACAGGCACAGCAGCAGCCCGAGATTCGTGAAGGCGATAATAAAATCACCCTCATCTTCCGTGGCCCCGATCCGGCGGCAACCCCGCCGAGCGCTCCAGCGCCGGGAGGTCAGCCATGAATAAGCTGAAAGCCTTACAAAAACGTCTGGGTATCGAGGCCGCCATCGTGCTGGTGGCGCTGGCAATCGTTGGCGGCATTATGAGCCTGACCGGCGGCATGGCCCAAAGCGCGGCCGAGAAGAAAGCGCAGGCCGAGGCCGGCTTATCGCAGGATACGGCGCAGCTTAATTCCATTCGTTCGCAGTTGGAGCGCTCCGGTGAAGCAGAAAAACGTTTTGTCGATATCCAGCTGGCCCGCACCAACAGCGATTTCACCAACAACGTGGATGCATTGAAGGAATGGATGCGCGAGGCCAAAAACCGGTATCGCTTTGCCAATAACTTCAAGCTCAACCTGCCGCCGGAAGTCCCATCCGATAAAAGTGAGCTGAGCGGAATGGATTATAACATTACCGTGCGTAACGATGTTACCATCGAGCTGGAAGCCATATCCGACCTGCATGTTTTTTCTTTCATGCGGGCTCTGCGCGGCGGCCCCCCGGGTTTTGTCCGCATTACCCAGGTGGATATCGAGCGCCGTGGCGACATGCAGCCGCAAGTTATCGCACAGATGCTGGGCGGAGTGGCGCCCTATCTGGTAACCGCGAAAATTCAGTTCGAGTGGGTGGGCATAAACCCCAAAGCGAAACCCGCCGATGGTGCGCCCGCTGATGGGGAGGTCGCCCCATGATGCTACGCCGTTCCGCCACTTTTATAGTATGTACGGTTACGCTCGCGGCGCATTCCGTCGCGCTGGCGCAGAGTTTACCCGTGCTACCCCCAGCTTCGGCAACGGCGCCCGTACCCTCGGTCGCGGAACCACCTGTTCCGCCAGCGCCACCCGTACAGGATTTTGAGCCGCCCTATCCGCCGCCAGTGGCGGGTGCAGGCGCAGCGCCGGCCTTGCCGATTGATCCCGAGGGCGATCAGCAAGCCTCGCTGCCCGACGTCAGCACCGTGGTGCCGACCGAGCAATTCTCCTATGGCGACGCGCCCTACAGCCTGATGTTTACACCGAACCAGGTGAATGCCATGAAACAGGCATTACGCACGTTCGAGAGCTTCCGGCCCGGTGACGAAACCGGCGAATTGATCGTGACCGAAGCATTGCCGATCGAAGAGGCACCGAAAATCCAGGAGCCAGCTACCTATCCGGTCTATCAGCTTTCCAGTATTGTTTATCGCGCCGCGAACGACTGGGGCGTCTGGATCAATGGTAGCCGTATCACCCCGCGCAGCAATGACGGCGAGGTCAAGGTGGTACGCGTCACGCCAGAGCGTGTTTGGTTCAGCTGGTCGCCGAATTATCTGCCCGCCATCGCCCAACGCCAGAAGAATAAACAATTGGCCGAAACGGATAGTATGAGCCACCGTCTGGTGAAAGGCAGCGAAGCCCATATCGATCCGCAAACGGCCAGCATTGGATTCTCACTGCGCCCGAATCAAAGTTTCTCGGCGGGGCATTTCGCCATATTCGAGGGCAAGGTGAGCCCGCCTGTGATGAAAGACCCGGTAACGCTTGAGCCCGGCACTATGACCCCCGAGATGGCCGAAACCATTAACCAACTGCTCGAACCGGAAACCCCGATGCCTAATCCACAGGCAAAGGAACGTGCGACGATGGAAGAATTGATTCGTTCGCAGAATCGCATTATTCCTCGCAAGCAGTTAAACACACCGCCGCAACCGTAAAGGCCGCGTATGACCGATATGACCACTCCTTTAAGCGTCGAGCAAATCAGCAAATCCTACGGCAGCCAACAAGTGCTTAAGGATATTTCCTTCTCCCTCAAGCCCGGTGAAATCTTCGGGCTGATCGGGCTTAACGGTGCGGGCAAAACCACGTTGATTAAAATCCTGCTCGATCTTGCCGAGGCCAAATCTGGTCGCGCCCATATCTTCGGTGAGCCCTGCAATACGGTCAAGGCACGCGAACGGATTTCCTACCTGCCGGAAAAATTCTCGCCTTCGCGGTACCTCAAGGGCAATGAATACCTCTCGCTGGCCTTGTCCTATTACGGCAAGAAATTCGATAAGGAAGCTGCCCGCGATTTGGCCCGCGACCTCGATCTCAATCCCGATGTGCTGACGCGCAAGGTTGGCGGCTATTCGAAAGGCATGGGGCAGAAGCTCGGCCTGATCGGCGCCTTTCTGGTCGACCAGCCTTTTATGATTCTCGACGAACCGATGAGCGGGCTCGATCCGCGTGCGCGGATTGCGTTGAAGGAAGTGATGCTGCGGGCGCGTTCGCAGGGAAAAACGCTGTTTTTCAGCTCACACATCCTCTCTGATATCGACGAAATCTGCGACCGCATCGGCATTATTCATGATTCGAAGCTGGTCTATCTCGGCACCGCAAAAGAGTTCAAACCAACCTTTAGCGAAAGCTCGCTGGAGCGGGCCTTCCTGAAAGCCATCGGTGAGGATGCATCACGCCTGGCACCGCGCGAAGTCGCTTAGAACCCGGTTTTTTCTTTAAACTTCGCGGCTTCTTCATTCGATTTTTTTACCAGCAATTCATGCGACAGGCGCGTCGCCCCGCGGTCGTTCGTTAGGCGCAGCCGCAGGTTCGAGGGATTGTCGGCCTCGTTAAGCGCGGCTTCTTCGCTGATCAGCCCTTGCTTGAGCAAGGCATATAAATGCTGGTCGAAGGTCTGCATCCCTTCGATCCCACCTTTTTCGATCATTTCGCGTACCTGGCGGATTTTGCCTTCTTCAATCAATTGACGAATCAGGCCGGTATTTAGCATAATCTCGAGCGCCAGCGTGCGCCCGCCCTGCATATTCTTCACCAGCCGTTGCGACATGATTCCGCGCAGGTTCAGCGCCAGGTTCACCAGAATCTGCTGGTGCCGTTCCTCGGGGAAGAAATTCAGCACCCGCTCAATGGCCTGGCTGGAGTTATTGGCGTGCAGGGTGGCGATGCATAAATGGCCTGTCTCGGCAAAATGAATCGCCTGCTCCATCACTTCGCGGTCGCGCACCTCGCCGATCACCACCACGTCGGGGCGTTGGCGCAGCGCATTTTTCAACGCAATGGCGTAGGAATAGGTATCGAGCCCGACATCGCGCTGGGTGACAATGCATTGCTCATGCTTATGGAGAAATTCGATCGGGTCTTCTACCGTAATCACATGGCCCTGGCCATTGCGGTTACGATGTCCGACCATGGCTGCAAGCGAAGTGGTTTTGCCCGACCCAGTCGGCCCCACAATCAATACGAGTCCGCGCTTGAGCATCACCAGATCGCCATAGAGCGCCGGCAGGGTCAACTCCTCGAGTGAAGGAATTTCCATCTGGATGCGGCGGATGACCACGGCGATATGGCCTTGCTGGCGCAGCACATTCACGCGGAAACGGGCAACACCTTTCCAGTTGATCGCCGTATTCAATTCCAGCGTACTGTAGAATTCATCGCGTTGCTGGTCGCTGGTGAGCTGCTCAAAATAGCGCTCAAGGGTGACGTCGTCGAGCGGTGCATCGCCTATCGGTAAAATGCCGTCGCCCACCCGTAACGAAGGGCTGGCCAAATGGGTCAGGTAGAGATCCGACGCCTTGTGCGACACCATTGCCTGCAGCAGCGTATCGATATGCGCATCGGTGCTCATTAGAAGGCATCCTGGCCGGCGGCGCGGCGTTGCGGTGTGGGCGCATGGCTGGAAGTTTCATCTTCCGAGGTGCCGGTAGAAAGGCTTTCGCGCAACGTGTCGGAAGAAATCACCCCGCTCTGGTACAGGCGGTTGAGGGAATCGCGCATGGTGGCCATGCCTATTTTTGTGCCCATCTGGATCATCGAAGTGATCTGCGGTACCTTCGCCTCGCGAATCAGGTTACGAATAGCAGATGTCCCCAACATGATTTCATGCGCGGCGACGCGGCCCGAACCGTCGGCCTTCTTCAGCAGCGTCTGGGCAATCACCGCTTCCAGTGAAACGGAAAGCATAGCGCGCACCATCTCTTTATCGTCCGCCGGGAACACATCGATAATCCGGTCGATCGTTTTTGCTGCGGAACTGGTATGCAGCGTGCCCATGACCAGGTGGCCGGTTTCTGCCGCCGTCATGGCAAGCTGAATGGTTTCAAGGTCGCGCATCTCGCNNAGAATCACGTCGGGATCTTCCCGCAGGGCCGATTTCAAGGCACGGGCAAAGCTCTGCGTCGACGCGCCGACCTCGCGCTGGTTGATAAGGGATTTGTGCGATTTATGTACAAACTCGACCGGGTCTTCCACCGTGAGGATATGCTTGCTCATCGTCTGGTTGATGTAATTCACCATCGCTGCCAGCGTGGTCGATTTACCCGAACCGGTAGGCCCCGTCACCAGAATCAGTCCCTTATGCAGGTGACATAGTTTTTTCAGCACTTCCGGTGCTTTTAGCTCCTCCAGCGAAAGGATTTTCGTCGGAATCGTCCGGAACACGGCAGCGGCGCCGTAAATCGTGTTGAACGTATTTACCCGGAATCGCATATCGTCGTTAAAGGAGATCGAAAAATCGATTTCGAGATCGCGCTCGTAATCGCTGCGCTGTTGCTCGGTCATGATCGAGTAAATCAACGATTTAATTTGATCGCCGGTCAAGGAGGGCATATCGAGCGGTAGCATATCGCCATGCACCCGCATAATGGGCGGATTGCCGGTGGAGAGGTGAAGATCCGACGCCTTATTCTTGTGCGTGGCCATCAACAGGTCGGTAATTTCCATGGTTTCCTCGTAGGCGGGACGTAGCCGATGCTACCGCGTAAACGTGAAGAGTTGGTTAACGGATCGCCGCACCCATCGCCGCGGTACGAGCTTTGGTCAGTTCCGTTACCAGGTAATTCAGACGCTGCTGCATCGCATCGAGTGAAGCGGGCACAGGCGCACCATGCAACGACGCTTTCACCAGCGAGCGGTACAGCGCAATGGCATCCGCCGTTTGGCCCTGCCGATCCAACATAATGGCGAGGTTGTATTTATACGTCAGGTTATCCGGCGACAGTTCAATGGCGCGCAGCATTTTCTCGCGCGCCTGATCGGGGTAGCCCAGCTTCTCGAGCACCATGGCGAGTTGGGCCGGAATGGGACTGAAATCGGGATTGCGCGCCTCGAGCCGT
>DITH01000112.1 GCA_002422745.1 Alphaproteobacteria bacterium UBA6189 | reverse complement strand
CCTTGACCGGGCCGATCGCCGCCGGCGGCATCGACAGGGCGCGAATGCCACAGGCCACCAGCGCCATGGCCTCGAGCGGCCGGGTGGCCAGGTCGCCGCAAAACCCGACCTCGACATTATATTCCGCCGCCGTTCGGGCGATATGCTGCACTGCACGCATCACGATGGGGTTGAGCGTATCATACCGCGCGCTGATACGCTGGCTACCGCGGTCGCAGGCGAACAGGAACTGCAGCAAATCGTTGCTGCCGATGGAGGCGAAATCCACCCGCTCGAACAATTCCGGCAGCTGAAACAGCAGCGAGGGAATTTCGATCATGGTGCCGATTTTTATTCCCTCTGGCGGGGTGATCCCTTCGTCGCGGGCGCGGTCGATCTCTTTCATCAGTAGCGCTTTCACCGCATCGAACTCCGCCACTTCAGCGATGAACGGGAACATCACGTACAGCTGTTCGCCGGCGGCAGCGCGCACCATGGCGCGGAATTGCTGGCGCAGGATCACCGGCCGGTCGAGGCCGATCCGTGTGGCACGCCAACCCATGGCAGGGTTTTCCTCGTCGCCGGTTTGAATGTAGGGCACCTGCTTGTCGCCGCCGATATCGAAGGCGCGGAAAATGACCTTTTTACCCTGCGCTTTCTCGAGAGCGTCGCGGTAGATTTTCTGCTGGTCTTCCACGCTCGGTAGCTCGCGGCTGGCCATGTAGGGCAGCTCGGTGCGAAACAGGCCCACCCCGTCCACATCCGGAGCGCTTAAATGATCGGCATGCACAAACAGGCCGAGATTGAGGTTCAGCGAAATCCGCACGCCGTCCGCCGTCACCGGTTCCAGATGCCGCGTCGCCGCATACATGGCGGCGTGGCGTTCACGCGCGGCGATTTCGAAATCGACGGCCGCCTCGATATCTTCTGGCGGGCGCACATACACCAGCCCCTGATCGCCCTGCACAATGGCCGGGTCGCCATGCTTCACATGATTGAGAATATTCTCGACCCGCCCTACCATCGGGATATCTAGCATCCGTGCGATAATGGCGACATGCGCCGTGGCCGAGCCTTCCTCGATGATGATGCCTTTCAGCTTCGCCGCGTCATATTCCAGCAGCTCGGCCGGGCCCAGCGCATTGGCGACGAGAATGAACGCATCGGGCAATTCGCCATGCGCCGCCGTCGGGTTAATGCCTGAAAGATGGTAGAGCAGCCGTTCCGACAAATCTTCCAGATCGTGCACCCGCTCCTGGATATAGGCGCTGGTGATCTGCGCCAGGCGAGCATGCATTTCCTCCTGCACTTTGCGCACGGCTGCTTCGGCCGTCAGCCCGGTATGGATCGCCTCGACAATGCGGTCGATCCAGCCGCGATCCTGCGAAAACAGCCGGTAGGATTCCAGAATTTCGCGATAGGCCGACCCTTCTTCCAACCCGGCAGAGGTAATCATTTCCTCGACCGATTGCTGCAGCGAATGCAGCGCATGGTGCAGGCGGTGCTCCTCCTCCTCAGGCGAATCGCTCACCAGCTGGTGAATCACAATTTTTGGACGGTGCAGCACGATCGGCGCTTTGGCGATGCCCCCTGAAAGTGTCTGCCCTGAAAGCTGCTGCGATTGCAGCATGGGGTGCTCGCCGCCGGTAATTTCATAGAGGTCGACGATATTACTGCCGATCACCAGCTCGGCGATCACCATCGCGACCGCGTGCAGAATCTCGACCAGCTCATCGCTGAAATGCCGCGACAGCTTGCCCTGCACCACCAGCACGCCGATGGTTTTATGGCTATGCAACAGCGGCACGCCGACGAAGCTATGGTATTGCTCCTCGCCCGTTTCGGGACGGTAAACGAATTTCGGATGATTCTGCGGCTCGGCGAGATTGAGATCGAGCCCCGAAGCGGCGACCTCGCCCACCAGCCCTTCGCCCACCCGCAGACGGGTCACGTGCACCGAATCCTGTTTCAGGCCGTAACTGGCGTATAGCTCGAGGATATCACCGGGGCGCGCCAGGTAAATCGAGCATACTTCGGCATGCAGCGAACGGGCGATGGATTGGGTCAGCAGATCGAGCCGGGCCTGCGCATCGTCGGCCTGGCGCATCATCACGTCGCGCACCTGCCGCAGCAGCAGGATCGGCGATTGCAGCGCCGACAGATTCGGATCGATGGGAATAATACTTGCCACTTCGGTACCCCTGGTTAAGGCCCCGCACCCTATCATCAATTCGCGATCTTACGCCGCGCGCCGGAGCAGGTATTCTGAGGCTTGCCCTACCAGTTCGTCAACTATTTCCTGCGTTTTCTGAATGCACTGCACCATACCGACCGACTGTCCAGCCATCAGCGAACCGCGGTCCACATCGCCGTCGATCACGGCGCGACGCAGGCTTCCGGCCCAGAAATGCTCAATGGCAAGCTGGCCTTCTTCCTTCGTCATCTGGCCGGAGAATACTTTCTCGACCGTTTCTTTTTGCATGCGGGTGAATTCTTCCGTCGCGTTATTTTCGATCGCCCGCACCGGAATCACCGGAAAATCTGGATGGAACTGCACGCTGGCCGTCGCATTCCGCGCCGAGGCTTTCAGGAAAGCTTTTTTGAAATTCTCATGGGCGATCGATTCCTCGGCGCACACAAACCGCGTGCCCAACTGCACGCCCGATGCACCCATTTCAAGGTACGAAACGATGGCCTCGCCGCGGCCGATGCCGCCCGCCACGAAGACCGGCACATCGCGTATCACGGGGAGAATCTCTTGCGCCAGTACCGAGGTCGATACCGGGCCGATATGGCCGCCCGCCTCGGCGCCTTCGATTACCAGCGCATCGGCACCCATTTTCACCAGCTTCTTGCCCAGCGCTGCCGTCGGCGCAAAGCAGATCACCTTGGCACCGCCCTCTTTCAAGCGGGTGATGGTCGGTCCTTTCGGCACGCCGCCCGCCAGCACCACATGACTCACCTTATTGGCGATACAGATTTCTACCAGCTCGGCCAGCTGCGGATGCATGATGATGAGGTTCACGCCAAATGGCTTTTGCGTCAGCGACTGCGTCGCCTTGATTTCCTTATCCAGCAGTTCCGGGGGCATCGAGCTGGCCGCGATCACGCCGAATGCGCCTGCATTCGACAGCGCCGATACCAGGTTGCGCTCCGATACCCAGCTCATCGCCCCACCCATGATGGCGTGCTGGGTGCCTAAAAATTCGGCGCCGCGCGCCCAGAGTTGCTGTAACGACATGATCTATCTTTCCTTGAATGAATCCTTGGTGCTCGCTGTAGCGACCCAACCATGCTTGCGCAAGTACGGGCTGAATTCATGGTGAATAATCTGGTAGCCTTCCGCGGTGCCCGGCAACCCATGGGACTGGAATTTCTCCCAATGCGCATCGAACAGGTCGCGCGAAATCTGCTGCGCATACGGCTCGACCCGGTTCTCGGCGTTGCGCGCTTCCAGCCGCCCCCACGCCTCTTCTTTATCCACCAGCAGACAAACGGCCTGCTTATGATAACGCCCGCCCGTCGGGTCGACGAGATTCATGGCCACGTTGCGCTCCGCCGGCGTTGCGCTGGTATTATCGTAGATAATATTGCGCCCCGCCTCGCCTGCCTCGCGCAGCGCCGTATCCACCGCCTCCAGATAGCGCTGATACTCATCGATATGTTCCGGGGCATATAATGCTTGTAAAGCGGGCAATCCCGCCTGCCGTGCCGTGTCCGCCGCGATCTGCTGCGGCGAAATCAGTACCCAACTCCCATCGTCATGCTGGCGAAAAAAATCCTTCGCCCAGGTGGTTTTTCCGGCCCCATAGGTGCCGACGGTGGTAACAAATTGCGGTTTCATGCGCCCATTCCCCCTGAAGCGGGAAGGCTACGCCTTTTCCTCGACCGCATCAAGCCCATAGGCCGTGTGCAGGGTGCGCAGCGCCAACTCCAGATAGCTTTCGTCGATCAGCACCGAGATTTTAATTTCCGACGTCGAAATCACGATAATGTTGATATTTTTCTCGGCGAGGGTTTTGAACATGTCGGCCGCCACCCCGGCATGGCTGCGCATGCCCACCCCAATGGCCGAGATTTTAGCTACGGCCGGGTCGCTATGCACTTTCTCGAACGCCGGCATGTCGGGGCCGCCATTCACCAGCTCCAGCGCGCGGGGCAGATCGCCTTTGGTCACGGTGAAGGTCAGGTCGGTGCGCTGCCCGTCTTCCGTCACGTTCTGCACGATCATGTCGACATTGATACCCTTTTCGGCCAGCGGCCCGAAGATCGCCGCCGAAACACCGGGTTTGTTCTCCACGTTCGTCAGCGTGATGCGCGCCTCGTCGCGGCTATAGGCTAGCCCCGTCACCCGTTGCTGTTCCATAATCTCCTCCTCATCGACCACCTCGGTGCCCGGTACGTCCTCGAAGGTCGAGCGCACCACCAGCTTGACGCGGTAATTCATTGCCAGTTCGACCGAGCGCGTCTGCANNCCATCCACATCGGTATAGATATCGCAGCGATCGGCTTTAAAGGCTGCCGCCAGTGCCACCGCGCTGGTGTCGGAGCCGCCGCGACCCAGCGTGGTGATGCGGCCTTCCGGGCTGATACCCTGGAATCCGGTAATCACCGCCACCTGCCCGTGATCGAGCGCCGCTTGCACGGCAGTGGTTTCAATCGCGTCGATGCGCGCTTTGGTGTACATCCCGTCCGAGCGCAGCGGTAACTGCCAGCCCGACCAGGCCCGCGCCGGAATCCCCAGTGTTTGTAGTGCCAGCGCCAGGAGGCCGGAGGTGATCTGCTCGCCGGCGGAGGACACATGGTCCGTCTCGGCGCGGCTGGCATCGCTCACCAACGGGTTCACCGCCTGGCAATATTCCAGCAGCTGGTTGGTCACCCCTGCCATGGCGGACGGCACCACAATCGCCTGGTTGCCCGCATCCACCTCGCGCTTCACCAGCGTCGCCACATGCTGGATACGCTCCACCGTGGCGACGGACGTCCCGCCGAATTTCATTACAATCAGTGCCATAGGGGGCGGGTTATAATTAGAGAACCGCCCGCCGTCTAGCGTTTTTGGTTGCTCCTCTATTCCCTCCCCCTTAGGATAAATGTATGTTTTACACGTTGCCACGAAAAGCGTTTTCCTTAGTTGAGCTTTCGATCGTGCTTGTTATTCTAGGCCTGCTGGTGGGCGGTATACTCGCTGGAAGAAGCCTTGTCCGAGCTGCAGAACTTCGCAGCGTCACTACGGAATATCAACGCTGGATAGTCGCAAGCCAAGCCTTTCGTGATAAGTATTTTGGTTTACCTGGCGACATCACCAACGCCACAACTATATGGGGCCGCCAAAGTAATTCCACCGGCGGATGCCCGTCTACGAGCGGAGCCACCATCAATGCCAATGGGGCTTGCGATGGCAATGGAAATGGGCAGATCGACTACAATCTCGCTTATTTGACCACCGGCGGGGAGATGCATCAATTCTGGCGTCAACTGGCCTTGGCGGGTCTTATTGAAGGAAATTACACCGGCAACCCGGGTGGCGTCGATGGCCGCCGCGTACTCATTGGGTTGAATGCTCCCACGTCTCGTTTTTCTAGCGCTGGCTGGGGAGCCATTTGGTTGGGCGAGCGCAGCGGTGATGCAACTTTTTTCAACGGTGCCTATGGGAATACATTACATTTCGGAAAAGAAACCGCCACACAAACCCCGCGTGACCAAGTCTTACGTGTAGAAGAAGCGTGGAATATTGATACGAAAATCGATGACGCCTCCCCCGCGCAAGGAAAGCTCGTTGTAATCGTTTATAACGACAGCTGTGCAATAAATAGCAACGGTACGCCTGCAGTAAGTACAAGCGTGGGTGCAGTTTATAACGTATCCAATGCCGAGATCACCTGTGCCTTGGTTTTCAGGANNAAAAGCGGTTTTTTCATGCACATCGCGTCGGCTTTGCTACCATCGGGGTTGGTGTAATAGCCTTTGCGCACGCTGAATTTTTCGAACCCCTGCGCTTCGTACAGGGTTTGCGCCGCGGCATTGTTGATATTCACCTCCAGCATCATGCTGGTGCCGCCCATATGCTTGGCTTCCGCCAACGCGTAATCGAGCAGCATCAGCCCCACCCCATCGCGCCGGTGATCGGGCAACACGCCCATGCTGAGCAGATCGCACTGGTCTTCGATCAGCCAGCACAGCACGAACCCCACCGGCAATTTATCCTCGTGGTAGGCGATGGCGGCGAACACCCCGGCGCGGTCGAAGAAGGAGTCGAACTCCAGATGGCCCCAGCCCTTGGCAAAGCATTGCCCATGCAACTCGGCCAGTAATTTAATGTGGCGGCGCCCGGCAGGGTGCAAACGGTAATCGGCAGCGTTCATGTTATTTCCCCATCACCAGCAACTGCGTGGCGAATTGCGGGTAAAGCTGCACGCGGTTTTCCTGTTTGGCCTGCAGCCCCGCATGCTGCATCGCCTGTTTGATATAATGCGGGTGATGGCCGAACCGGCCCGTGTCGATATTCACCTGAAACCCGGCGGCCGCGTCGAACGGCTCATAAGTCAGGGCCAATAGCGCGCCCGGCTTCATGCGTTGGCCAAGCATTTCAAGCAAAGGGGCCAGATGGCCGATAAATTGCGCCGCATTCACCACCAATAGGAGGTCGGCTTCGCTAAACGGCGCCTTGCTTTCCGCCAGATGCAGCGCGTCTTCCTCCAGCACGGCATCGAACAGCGGCGCATCCGCCACTTTGGCCAGCCGTGCCGTATCGGCCATGGCCGGGGTCAGCTCTATCCCCACCAGTTGTTTGGCAAGGGGTCGCCATGGGCGCGCCACAATGCCCGAACCGCAGGCGATATCGAGCACCACCAAATCCTTGCGGT
>DITH01000208.1 GCA_002422745.1 Alphaproteobacteria bacterium UBA6189 | reverse complement strand
CGATCAGGTAGCATTCCGGATGGTTCTTCTCGATCGAGTGGGCGATATTCTGCAGCATCACGGTTTTCCCGGTGCGCGGCGGGGCGACCACCAGCGTCCGCTGGCCTTTGCCCTGCGGCACGATCAGATCGATCACGCGCTTGGTGAGATCCTCTTTTTTCTTGTCGGGATCGTAATATTCCATCTTCAGCCGCTGCTCGGGATAAAGCGGAGTGAGGTTATCGAAATTCACCCGGTGGCGCAGGTTCTCCGGCGCTTCAAAATTCACCTGCTTCACTTCGGTGAGGGCGAAATAGCGCTCCTCGTTTTTCGGGGCGCGGATCACGCCTTCCACCGTGTCGCCGGTACGCAGCCCCAGCTTTTTGACGATGGAGGGGGTGACGTAAATATCATCCGGTGCGGCCAGGTAATTGGCTTCCGGATAGCGCAGGAAACCAAACCCGTCCTGCAATACTTCGATCACGCCTTCACCGACGATTTCTTCACCGTCTTCGGCATGTTTTTTCAATATGGCAAACACCATTTCCTGTTTCAGCATCGAGCTGGCATTTTCAATACCCAGCGATTCCGCCAGTTCCAACAGCTCGTTGGAGCGTTTCCGTTTCAGTTCCTGCAATTTCATGCGCGTGCTCGCGTTGTTAAGATAATGGGAAATAGGGAGATTTTTTTAAAATCCGTTGGGCGCCAAAAGGAATGCGGCGCACCTGCCAAGGGGATTGGTTGCCGCCAATCTACTGATTTTTATGGATAGGTCAAGTAG
This sequence comes from Alphaproteobacteria bacterium UBA6189, assembly GCA_002422745.1. Classification (GTDB taxonomy): domain Bacteria; phylum Pseudomonadota; class Alphaproteobacteria; order Rickettsiales; family UBA3002; genus QFOX01. The sequence goes on along the minus strand of DITH01000208.1, from coordinate 18,674 downwards.
TTTTCATTCCGCCTCGTAACAGCCCCGCCTTCTACCCCTACGGGATTTCACCAAACTGTCACACATGCATCTATTTTTACGAATATGCTGTGGAGTAACAGAAGCAATAATCCTTGGAGCTATGCATGATACAACTACCCCAAACGAAAGAAGATTGGATTCAGCTGCTGAAAACGAGTGCGAAGGACTTCAACGCAGACTATGCGGAATGGCGTAAACAGAATCCGGGGGAGAAACTCGATCTAACAGGGATCGGTCTATTTAGGGCTGATTTGCGCGGCGCTGATTTACAGGGGGCTATATTGAATAAAGCCGATCTGCAATGTGCTGATTTACGCGGCGCTGATTTACGCGGCGCCAGTCTGACCAGTGCCAAATTAATCTCTTCCAATCTATCGCACGCAAACATGCAGGGAGTCAACCTCCAACAGGTAATATTGGCCGAAACCGAATTCGGAAATGCTGGTTTTATTAGGAAACTATACAATTATCCTAAAGTTTATATGACCGATCTGCGTGGGGCGAAGAACGCAGATAACCCCTGGCTGACGGGCAGGCAGGCAAGAGAAGCAGGCGCGATCGTCCTGGGCGATATTCCGAAGGAAGGTTACCCAGACCCATATACTGCTGAATTACCCACTGGCTATAATTCCTTGTCTGATGATTCAAACGATCTTCTCGAAGCCCTTAAGCTTATCTTTCCTAAAGCGTCTATCAAACGGGTACCCACGACGGACCTAACCGTAGGAGGCTATCAACTGCAAAAAAACAATTCTAAGGATACAAACATTAGTACTGTTCTAGAAGTTGTGGAGCTTAGTCGAGATGAAAAAAATCGCGGATTAAAAGAAACGCCAACCAGCGTGTGGATCAGCAAAAAAATTGCCGAAGCCTTGGTGGAAGCCTACGCGCAGGATCCGAAGAAAATCGAGGCGTTGCTGGAAAAAAAAGAAGGGGCCGCTAGAACGGCTTAAGCACCGCCAGCAGCACAATGACGATAAAAATAATGGTCACCGCCTCGTTGACGATTTTATAAAAACGCGGCGTATGCGGGCGTTTATCCTGCGCCAGATGGCGGCGACTCCGTGCGAAATAGGCGTGAAGTAGCTGCATGATAATCAACAGGCTAAATTTCGCGTCAAACCAATGGCCCGGCTGCCAGACGATGACAAGAAGCAACGCGCCAAACAGCCAGGTCGAAATCATCGCCGGGTTGAGGATGACGCGCAGCAGGCGGCGTTCCATCAGCTTGAATTTCTCCGACTCGGCCGTGCCGGGCGTCACTTCGGCGTGATAAGCAAACAGGCGCGGCAGGTAAAACATGCCGGCCATCCAGGCGGTAAAGCTCATGATGTGCAGGGCTTTGATCAGCAAGTAATATTCGGTCAGCACGCTATTCTCCTGAAATTACGCCGGGCATGGGCATTTTTTCCAATGCGCCGGGCAGAAACGTTTGCCGGTATGGGACTGACAGGCCGCAGGTTTCACGTTCAAACACAGGTCGGCCAGCGCGGTAATGAAATGCGCCTGCACCGATAGGGTCGGCACCCGGTAATAATGATCGAGCCCGTTCTGATGCGCCAGCTCGGCATATTCGATATCGAGCTCGACCAGCGTTTCCGAATGTTCCGACACGAACGCGATCGGCACCAGCACCACCGGCACCTTATCCTGCGCAGCACGCAGAATCTCATGCTCGGTCGACGGGCCGATCCATTTCAGCGGGCCGACGCGGCTTTGATAGCAATTCACCGCATCGGTAAGCCCAAGCTGGGCCACGATGGGTTGGGTCGTTTGCTCGACCTGCCATTGGTAGGGATCACCCGCTTTGATGTTTTTTTCCGGCAAGCCATGGGCAGAAAACAGCACGCGGGGCGGGCCGAACTGGGTGGCTTCCTGCACATACGTTTGCACCAGCTGCGCGTGCGCCGTGATGAAATCGCGCTGGGTCGGGTAGCAGCAGATGGTACGGGTAGGAATATCCATCCCCACCGCTTCGGCGGCACGGTGCCAGTCGGTAACGCTCGAGCCGGTCGTGGCGGCCGAAAATTGCGGGTACAGCGGCAGCAGGATGATAGTATCCGGTGCGTAATCCTTCACGGCCTGTGCCGTTTCCGCGCTCATCGGGTGCCAGTAGCGCATGCAGGTAAACACCTTCACCTGCCCATGACCGCTCAGGGCATTTTCCAACGCCCTGGCCTGTGCTTCGGTATTTTCCAGAATTGGCGATTTCCCGCCCAGCTCGTCGTAAATGGCGGCTGCTTTCGGTGCCCGCCGACGTGAAATAAACGTTGCCAGCATCCGGCGGATCGGCCCGGGCACACCGATAATCGCCGGGTCGTTAAACAGGTTGAATAAAAACGGTTGCACGGCTTCGGGACTATCCGGCCCACCGAGATTAAACAGCACCACCGCCGTTTTGCGTGACAGGGAAATCACCGGGCTCATCGCCGCCATCCTTTCACCAGCTCGGCCACCGCGGCCACGTTTTCAATGGGCGTATGGGGTACAAACCCGTGCCCGACATTAAACACCGCCGGACGGGTGCCGAAACTTTTCAGGATGGCCTCCGCCTGCGCCAACGCACCTGCCTTGCTGGAAGCCAGCAGCAGCGGATCAAGATTGCCTTGTACCGCCTGTGTTTCCGCCACCTGTGCCATCGCCCATGCCATGGGCGTATGCTGGTCGATCCCGATCGCATCGGCCCCGGATTGTTTGGCGTAGCCCGGCAAATTTAACCCCGCACCTTTGGCAAACCCGATGAGGGGAATCGCGGGGTGGGATTGTTTCAATGCCGAAAATATCCGCACTGCCGGGGCCGTGACCCAGCGGTCGAACTGCTCGGGCACCAGCAACCCTGCCCAGCTATCGAACAGTTGAATGGCCTCGGCCCCCGCCTCGATCTGCTGGCGCAGGTAATCGATGGTCGCCTCGCTAAGCTGGTCAATCAATTGCTGCATCAGTTCCGGTTCGCGGTAAGCAAATTCGCGGGCACGGGCGAACTCCTTGCCGCCTTTGCCCTGCAGCATGTAGCAGGCTACCGTCCAGGGTGCACCGGCAAACCCGATCAGGGCGGCACCATCGGGCAGTTGGGCTTTGACCCGCCGCACGGTTTCAAAAATCGGGGCGAGCGCTGCTCGCCCATACTGCAGCGCCTCGATCCGCTCGGCCGTATCGGTAACCTCGACAATCGGCCCTTCGCCTTCGGCAAACCGCACATCGACGCCGAGTGCATAGGGCACTACCAGAATGTCGGAAAATAAAATCGCCGCATCCATTCCGAATCGCCGTAAGGGCTGCAACGTAACCTCGGCTGCCTTCTCGGGCGAGAAACATAAATCGAGAAACCCTTTGGTTCCCGCACGGACTTCCCGGTACTCGGGAAGGAAGCGCCCGGCTTGCCGCATAAACCAGAACGGTACCCGTTCGGTCTGCTGGCCTTTCAGGGCACGGACTAACAGTTTTTCCTCGGCCATACTTCTTCTATATAGTTTTAAATAAAGAATAGGTGGTAGTAGTAGGGGAGGCTCAATCCGGGGATTAACCAGCGCCCACACGCCATGCCGGGTTTTACCAACATTGCATCCCTCAGTGCCACACGGGATAGCACTGTGCAAGGGCGACGTAACCCCCCAAGGAAAAAGCAGAAACCCTTGGCGGCGGAAACCAGGGAACAGATATGTCGTCCCCATCATCCCCAGCCCTGCCGTCCCCGGAGCACGGCTGTGCACAAAAACACGCATGAAGCAGGCCAGGAAATGAGTAACTTCGTGCAATCGGCATCGAAGGTGGATAACACCAATTCTATGCACAAAGAATTCCACCTCCATCTGGTCTCCGATTCGACGGGCGAAACCGTCTCGAGTGTCGCCCGCGCAGCGCTGGCGCAATTCGAAACCGTTCAGGCGATCGAGCATATCTGGCCGCTGGTGCGTACCAAGGGCCAGCTCGAAAAAGTGATCACGGCGATCGAGCAATTTCCCGGCGTGGTGATGTTCACCCTCGTCGATCAGGACATGCGCGAAACCCTGCGCCAGGCGGCGGCGAAAAAAAGCCTGCCCTGCATTCCCATCCTCGGCCATGTGGTGCGCGAATTAAGCAACTACCTCGACGAAGAAGCCACCGGCCATTCCGGCGCGCAGTACGAAATGAGCGAGGATTATTTCGCCCGTATCGACGCGATCAATTATGCGCTCGAGCATGATGACGGCCAGGCCACCTGGGAGCTGGAACATGCCGATGTGGTGATTGTCGGCCCGTCGCGCACCAGCAAATCGCCGACCTGTGTCTACCTCGCCTATCGCGGCTACAAGGCGGCGAACGTGCCGTACGTGCCGGCCTGTCCGCTACCCGAAAACCTGACCAGCCTGAAGCAGCCCCTCGTGGTTGGCCTCACCATCAGCCCCGACCGGCTGATCGACATCCGCACCAGCCGCATGCAGGCTATGCAGCAGGAAGCGCGCACCAATTATGTCGACGAAGAACATGTGCAGTCGGAAATCGACACCAGCAAACGGCTGTTTCGCCAGCAGAACTGGCCGGTTATCGACGTGACGCGCCGTTCGGTCGAGGAAACTGCCACGCTGATTATCCAGTACCGCGAACGGCAGGTGGAAAAACGCCGCGCCGCGAAAGCCAACGGCAACGGAGCGTCCGCGTGACGGCGGTGTATAGCGGGCTGATCGGCTGGCCGGTGGCACATTCGCTGTCGCCGGTGATTCATCATTACTGGCGCGCGCAGCATGGTATCGCGGGGGATTACACCTTATTTCCGATCAACCCTGAGCGATTCGACGACGACGTAAAAACCTTACAGCGGCAAAACCTGCGGGGCTTCAACGTCACCGTGCCGTATAAGGAGCGTATTCTCGCCCAGCTCGATACGATCGACCCGGTGGCGCAGCATATCGGCGCGGTGAACACCGTGGTGCGCGACGGGACGACCTGGCGCGGCACCAACACCGACGCATACGGATTTATCACCCATTTGCAGGCCAGTGCCACAGCGCTCGACCTGTCGCGCGTGGTGCTGCTGGGGGCAGGCGGCGCGGCGCGTGCCGCCATTGTCGCCTTGCAGGAAACCGGGGCCGGCGAGCTGATGCTGATTAACCGCACGGCGGAAACCGCCGCGGCGCTGGCCGCCGAATTCGGCTGCAAAACCGGCGACTGGGAGGCGCGCAACGACGCGCTCGATGGGGCGACGTTGCTGGTAAATACCACCAGCCTGGGCATGACCGGCAAGCCACCGCTTACCCTTGCGCTCGACGCGCTGGCACCCCAGGCAGTGGTGTATGATATTGTGTATGCGCCGCTGGAAACTGCTTTGCTGAAGCAGGCAAAAATCACCGGTCGCCAGCCGGTCGACGGGCTTGGCATGCTGCTTTATCAGGCGCAAAAAGCCTTCGAGGAATGGCACGGTATTCTCCCCGTGGTGGATGATACCCTGCGCCAGCACGTACTGGCAGAGCTGGCCGCGCGGGAGCAGGCATGACCCGGGTGATCGGCATTACCGGCGGTATCGCCAGCGGCAAATCCACCCTCGCGCGGATGCTGGCGCGTCGCGGCATGCTGCATGTCGATGCCGATAAGCTGGTCCACCAGCTGCTGGCCACCCATAAACCGATGATTGACGCGATCGGCCGGGTTTTCCCCGGCACGGTGCAGGGTGGGCAGGTTGATCGCCAGGCGCTCGGCGCGGCACTGGCCGACGACCCGGCCAAGCTTCACCGGCTGGAGCAGCTGTTGCACCCCGCGGTGCGATTGGCGGAAGAACGGGCGATTCGCCAGGCGACACGACAACGCCGCCGCGCCGTGCTGCTCGATGTGCCGCTATTGTTTGAAACCGGGACCGATCATTTATGCGATGCGGTGATCGTCGCCTATGCGCCGCTGGTGCTGCGCCGCCGCCGGGCCTTGGCGCGCGGCATGAAGCCCGCCACGTTTAACCGGTTGGTGGCACGCCAGTTAAGCGACGCCGAACGCATGGCGCTGGCCGACGAAGTAATTCCCACCACCCTCGGCAAAGCGCATACGCGCCGCCGGGTGGAGGCGTTGCTTAGGCGCTGGGGGCTGTAGCTTCGGGCGCAGCACCGGGCTGTTGGCCTTTGGCTTTTTGCGCGAGATACATGCCGTTGAAATCGATCGGGTCGAGCTGCAGGGGCGGGAAACCGCCATCGCGCGTGACATCGGCGATGACCCGGCGCGCGAACGGGAACAGCAATTGCGCGCCATGCACGTAGATGGTCTGTTCCAGCTGTTCGGGCGGAATATGGCGCGCCTCGAAAATACCGCCATAGACGAGATCGGACAGGAAAATCGTCGTTTTCTCGGAAACCGCACGCACCGACAAATGAATAATCACTTCGAACACCGCGTCTTCCAGCGGCTGGGCAGCGAGGCTGACGGACACATCCATCTGCGGTGCTTCGCGCAGCGAAAACAAGCTGGCCGGAGCGCGGGGATTTTCAAACGATAAATCCTTGATATATTGGGCGCGCATGGCAAGCGACGGCCGCGTATCGGCAGGGGTGGCGGGGTTTTCGGTGGGAGACGCTTCGCTCATGATGCTCACTTTTCTTGTAATTAACGCAGGCTGGTCTATATCAAGGAAACCGGCGGAACAAGTACTATCAAGGGAACCAAGTATGGGCCTTTACGGCGATATCATCATCATCGCGGCGATCGCGGCATTTATCCTGTTGCGCTACCGCGCCATGCTCGGCGAAAAACACGGGCGCGATGAAAGCGACACGCCGCCCCCGGCGCAGCCATTGCAGGAATATGAGCGGGTGATTCAATTACCCGAACGCGAGGCGCGTGAGCGCGACACGGTGGTGGCACTCGGCAAAAGCCTTAAGCCCATCAAGGATTACGGCCCGCTCAACGAGCACTTCACCGCGATGCGCCGGATCGACCGCCAATTCAACCCCGACGAATTTATCGAGGGTGCACGCGCTGCCTTCGAAATGGTTATCGACGCCTATAACGAGGGCGACCACGAGACGCTGAAAATGCTACTCGCGCCCGATATCTATGACGATTTTGCTGCCTCGCTTGCCGCTCAGCAGGCGCAGGACCACACCCAGCACACCACGCTGGTGGCGATTGTCGATGCCGACATGACCGAGGCCGAGCTGGCGGGCAACAAGGCCCGCATCACGGTGAAATTCGTCAGCGAACAGATCACGCTGGTGCGTGATACCGAGGGCGAGATCATCAGCGGCGACCCGTCGCAACAGGAAGCGGTGGAGGATAGCTGGGTGTTTGAGCGTAACCTGACCGCCTCCGATCCCAGCTGGAAAGTGATCGAGACGTAGTCCTGGTCGCAGCAACGGCATCAGCTTTATGCTTTTCGCCCGCGCCCGCTTCATGTACTAATCGGCGATCATGGGTACGACTGCGTGCCCGTTGCTTCATATTGACTATGGGATTGCCATGCGCGCCGCGTTCTTTGCTGCCTTCCTTTTCCTCGCCGCTTGTAGCGCCTCCGACGAGACAGTGCTCGAGCCGGTAGCATTCGATGAACTTCCCGACTGGGCGCGTGACCAGCATGCAGCCCCCTTCACGGTGTTTGCCAACTCCTGCAAGGTGAATTTGCGCCGGGCCAACCCCTGGCAGACCAGGCTGGGCGAAGCCATCGGCGATCCGGCCAGCTGGCGTAAGGTCTGTGAACAGGCCTTGCTGCTCGAAGCGCCGACCGACGACGAAGCACGGAGCTTCTTTGAAGCGAATTTCCAGCCGGTGCGGGTAAAAACCGGCCGCGAGCCCTATGGGTTATTCACCGGCTATTACGAGCCCTTGCTGCATGGGGCCACCAAGCGCGGCGGCCCGTACCAGACCCCGGTTTACGGCCTGCCGCGCGGCAAAAAAGATTATTCCCGGACCGAGATTCTCGGCGGCGCGCTTAATGGCAAAGCCCCGGTGTTGCTCTATGTGAACGATCCGGTGATGCTGTTCTTCCTGCATATTCAGGGCTCGGGTAAAGTGCGCCTTACCGATGGCAGCATTGTCGGGCTGCAATATGCCGGGAAAAACGACCACCCCTATGTCGCCATCGGCAAAGTGCTGAAAGATGCCGGCGAGCTGAGCGAGGTGTCGATGCAGACCATCCGCGACTGGTTGCGCGAGCATCCGCAGCGCGCCAACTGGCTGATGAACCAGAACCCGAGCTATATTTATTTCACCCTATCGCCCGGCCATGAATACGCCAAGGGTGCGCTGGGCATTCCGCTGACGCCGGAGCGCTCGTTAGCGGTGGACGACGATCGCGCCACCTACGGCGTGCCAACCTACATTGCCACCACGCGGCTGAATTATTTCATGGGCTATCCCGAACAATACCGCCGCCTGTTTGTATCGCAGGATACAGGCGGCGCGCTGAAGGGCCCGCATCGCGGCGATATTTTCTTCGGCCGCGGCGAGGCCGAGGAATGGATGGCCGGCCACCAGAATGCGCGCGGCAAAGCCTACTGGCTGCTGCCCGCGCCCTCCGCCATGCCGCTGCCCAATACCTGGTGGTAGCCATGGGGCGGCGACTGACCGACGCCGAGCGCGAAGCATGGGAAATCGAGGTGGGCAAACGCCGCGCGTCGGCCATGGCCGAGGAGTCTGCACCCGCTCAGGCAACGGCGCACATGACACGCAAAAAATCGGCGGCGTCTGCGCCGCCGCTGCAACCGCTGACACGCCGCGATGCCGCCCAACGCAGTAGCCTGAAAGGTAAGCCCGATGCGAAAATCGACCTGCACGATTTGAGCGAAGCACAAGCGCATGCCGCGCTGGAACGATTTCTCGAACGCATGCTCGCCGCCGGTAAACGCCATCTGGTGATTATCACCGGCAAGGGTCGCGGCGGGGCGGGGGCGTTGAAACGCGCGGTGCCGCTATGGCTGGAGTTACCTCGCTGGCGCGGCCATATCGCTGCCATCGCCTATGCCCCGCCAGAAAAAGGCGGCGAAGGGGTGCTGCATGTGCTATTGAAGGCCCGACCATGACCCCCATGCCCGACACCCATATTCTTGTGGTCGATGACGACGACCGCCTGCGCCAGCTCCTGCAGCAATATCTGGGCGAGCAGGGATTTTTCGTCACCACCGCTGCCAATGCGCGCGAGGCCGAGGCGATGCTCGCCGCCTTTACGGCCGACGCCATGGTGCTCGACGTGATGATGCCGGGCGAAACCGGCCTGCAATTCGCCGCCCGCCTACGGGAAACAACGGGTGCACCGCCCATCCTGCTGCTTACCGCGCGCGGCGAAACGGAAGACCGCATCGCCGGGCTGGAGGCGGGCGCCGCCGACTACCTGGCCAAGCCGTTTGCCCCACGCGAGTTGCTCTTGCGGCTGGAAAATATCCTCAAACTTACCCGCCGCGCCACGCCTGACACCGTGGTGACCTTCGGCGATTGCCGGTTCGATCTGGCGCAGGGAAGGCTGGTGGCAGGCGGGCAGCATGTGTATCTCACCTCCAGCGAGATCGACTGCCTGCGCATTCTCGCCGAGCGGGCGGGCACTGCCGTGAGCCGAGAGGAAATCGCCCGGTTGGCGGGCGATCTTTCCAACGAGCGCTCGGTCGACGTGCAGATCAATCGCCTGCGCAAAAAGATCGAGCCGCATCCGGGTAAACCGGCCTACCTGCAAACCGTGCGCCACGCCGGCTACGTGCTCTATGCGCAGAAAGCGGGGCAATAATGGCCCGCGACCGCCCGGTAAAAGCGAAAGTAAAAGCCATGCTGCCGGCCAATCTATTCGGTCGCGCCCTGCTGATTTTGCTGGTGCCGATCATTGTGCTGCAGCTGCTGATGGCGCATATTTTCTACGACCGCCACTGGGACAGTGTGGTGCGCAATATGGCCGCGACGGGCTCGAGCGAAGCAGCGCTTCTGCTGCGCGAATACCGCCGCCTGACGCAGCAAACGGAGGCGGCCGAGGCGCAAACCGAAATCGCCCGCATGGGCAAAACACTCGGCATCGCGGTAGCATTTTCCCCGGACGCCGCGCTTCCGCCGCAAGCCCGGACGCCGCGTTACCTGCGCGAGTTCGAGCGCAGCCTGCGCCACCGACTCGATGTGCCGCTGGTGCTGGCGCTGCATGGCGGTGACCGAATACGGGTGGTGCTCGCGCTCGAGAACGAACAGATGCAGCTGGAATTCGGCCGCAAACGGTTGGCCAGCTCCACCACCTCGATTTTCCTCGGCTGGATGCTGGGCTCCAGCGTGTTACTAATGCTGATCGCGGTGCTGTTCTTACGCAACCAGGTACGGCCGATTGTGCAGCTGGCGCGGGCCTCCGAACAGTTTGGCCTTGGTCAGGACGTGCAGAATTTTTCACCGCGCGGCGCCAGTGAAATTCGCCGGGCAGGGCGGGCATTCCTTACCATGGCCGACCGCATCCGCCGGCAGGTGCAAAGCCGGACGGAAATGCTGGCCGGTATCAGCCACGATTTACGCACGCCGCTGACGCGCATGAAACTGGAAATCGAAATGGGCAAAATCGACAGCGCCACGCGCGAGGCACTCACCGCCGATATTGATGAAATGCGCCGCATGATCGACGAATATCTCGATTTTGCCCGCAGCGATAAGGCCGAGCCGATGGAGCCGATGGATATTGGCGCGCTGATGAATCATCTGTGCCAGCAATACCAGCGTCAGGGGGGGCAGGTACATGCAGTCGAACTGGCTTCGGTGGTGTTGATGGTGCGTCCGCAGGCGATGCGCCGCGCGTTGGTGAATCTGGTGGAAAATGCCCTGCGCTATGGGGGCGGGGTGGCCGAACTGCGGCTGGAACAGACCATGGGGTTTGTGCGTATCCGTGTGCGCGACCATGGGCCGGGCATTCCCGAAGCGGAGCATGAAACCGTATTCAAGCCGTTCACCCGGCTGGAGCCCTCGCGTAACCTCGCCACCGGCGGGGTGGGGCTCGGCCTAAGCATCGCCCGCGATATCGCGCAAAGCCATGGCGGCGAAATCAGCCTGGAGAACCAACGCGACGCGTCGGGCGCAATCACCGGGCTGGAAGTGACTCTGCGGCTGCCGCGCGAAGTCCAGAAATTAACATAAAAAAACGCCGGGCTTTTAAGGGCCCGGCGTCTTTGTAACCTTGGCTGGCAAGGTGAGGACAAGCCTTATGCGGCGGCTTTCTTTTTGCTCGGCGCAACGCTGCCCAGCTCTTCGAGCTGTTCGGTGGCGCGCTTGTTGAGCACGTCGAATACTTCGAAGCCCGACTTGGTGCAAAGCTCCGAAACTTCGCGCAGGTTATTCAGCGACGACTCGACCATGGTCTTGGCCAGTTCGATCTGCTTGCTGGTGTTGATCTCCGGCGAACCGTTAACCAGCATATCCTTGGTGCTTTTCAGCATTTGCTCGACCTGGCGACGGGCCAGTTCGGCCTGACGGCGCGCGATGGCCTGATAGCTTTCCACCATGCTTTGGCTGGCGGCGCTTACAGCTTCCGCGTTGCGGCGGCCGGTGTTCATTACATTGCCAAAATCGAAGTTCGGCATTTGGGGCGTTTTATAATCGCTCCAGAATTTCATCATGTCGGCGTATGGGTTGGGTGCCATGGTTGCTCTCCTGCATTTTATAGTACAAAGCGCGGATTGCGCCGTGCTGCAGTGCAATATAGCGATGCTACCGCCGGTTGTCAACTGCCTTTTGTGCAATGCAACATTTTTGTGGAAACCCGGGGCTAATGGCCCTCGGCCAATTCTTTCGAGCGGTTGTATGCCGCCTCCACGGCCTCTTCCATCAGCTGCATAAATTTTCCCTCATGCAGTAACCGGTTGAGGGCGGCTTCGGTGGTGCCTTTGGGGCTGGTGACATTGCGCCGCAACAGCATCGGCTCCTCGTCGGAAAGCTTGGCCATTTGCGCAGCACCCAGCACGGTTTGCACCACCAGCTGGCGGGCGACATCGTGCGGCATGCCGATTTTGCGCGCCGCGTTCTCGAACGCCTCCATGAAGGCATAAACATAGGCGGGGCCGGAGCCGGAAACGGCGGTTGCGCCATGCATCAGCGCTTCGTCCTCGACCCAGACGACACGCCCGGCCGTTTCGAATAATTTGGTAATGGTGTTGCGCGCGCTGCGTTCCAGCCTGGGGTTGCAGGCGACGGTCATGCCTTCGCCAACCAGCGCCGGGGTATTGGGCATCAGCCGGACTGAGCGGGGGGTGAGTTTTTGTAATTCATCGAGGGTGATACCCGCCATGATCGACACCACCGTGACCGATCCCTTGACCAGATGCTGCTTAATTTTTTCGGCGATATTGGGGTAGGTTTGCGGCTTCACCGCCAGCACCAGGATGCCGCGCATGAGGTTGAATTCCTCGATACTGCCATGCACGGTGATGCCGGTCCCGGCAAACTTGGCGCGGGCGTCTTTGCTGGTTTCGATCACATGGATGCCGGCGGTCGAGGCGACGGCCTGACGCCAGCGTGTGGCGAGGGTGGTGCCCATATGGCCGCCACCCAAAATCACGATCGGTTCTGAGATTGCCATGACGTATCCTTCCGCGGTTGTTGTAGGGGGCAGGTGACAGTGGAGCAATGTAAAAAAACAGTCGCCCCACGGGAGTGGCTTGGGCTACATCTAGCCGATGCGTGAAATCGTGCTTGATACAGAAACGACCGGCCTCGACCCGGCATCCGGCCACCGGCTGGTCGAGATCGGCTGTGTCGAGCTTATCAACCACATCCGCACCGGCAATTATTTTCACAGCTACCTGAACCCCGAACGCGACATGCCGCGCGAGGCGGAAAACGTGCACGGCATTTCGGCGGAATTCCTAAAAGACAAGCCGCTTTTTAAAGCGGTCGCGCGGTCGTTCCTGGAATTTATCGGCGATAGTACGCTGGTGATCCATAACGCCGCGTTCGACATGAAATTCCTCAATGCCGAATTAAATTCGCTCGGCCACCCGATGCTGCCGATGGAGCGGACGATCGACACCGTGCTGATGGCGCGCCGCATGTTTCCCGGTCAGCCGGCCAGCCTCGATGCGTTGTGCAAACGTTTCAATATCGACTTATCGGCTCGCACCAAACACGGCGCGCTGCTCGATGCCGAACTGCTGGCCGACGTGTATCTGGAGCTCAAAGGCGGGCGGCAATCGACCCTCGGGCTGGTGGCCCATGCCGAAGAAACGATCACGGTCGATCTGAGTTTTCATGGTCAAACGGCCATCCGCGCGCGGCACTTCCCGCCCAGTGCCGAGGAACTGGCGGCGCATAAAACCATGCTGCAGAAAATCAAGCAGGCGATCTGGCTGGTGCAGTAGAAGCGTGGGTTACGCCTCGCCCACCGTATCCAGCAAGGCGATCTCGAGTGCTTCCTCGACCGTGTTGCCGCCCCACAGCACCGATTGGAATGCCGGGTAGAAACGATTGCACTCGGTAAGGGCAATATCGATCAAATCCTCAATCTGCTCCGGGCTGGCACCCACGCCGCCGCGCAGCAGCAGCGCATGGCGGTACATAACCAGCCCGTCGTCGCTACCCAAATCGAAATGCCCAAGCCACATGCGCTCGTTGACCGAGGCCAGCAGCGGGTAGATTTTGGCGCGCTGTTTCTCGGGAATTTTCTGGTCGTACGCGCAGGAGAAAATCACCGCGTTCAAATCCGGCTGCCAGGTAAACCAGATGCGAAAATTGCACCAGCTCGACTGCACTTCGGCGACCAGCTCCTCGTCCATCGGGCGGTCGAACAACCACTCGCGATCCATCACCAGCTGTTCGGCGAGATCGAGCGGATTGGCATGCAGGCTTTCGGAAAATTGAACAGCGGACATAAGGCGTGACTCCTTAAATAGTTACCCTGGTTCTACTTGCCGGGTTGTCCGTGCTCTTGGCATCGGGGGATGGACGATGCGTGGCACAGCAAAACTAGAACATAGATACGGGGGGTCTGTCCAACAAAATATGGTAGGGCTGTTGGGAAGTGACCTACTAATGGTGGTGGTGCAACGGTTGGAAATTATTTTGCACCGCACATGGCCCGGAACGAAAAAAAATACGACGCGCGGCGAAAAAATGCTATCATCCCGCCACCGTGAATCATTCCCCCTTACAGCGTGGATTTACCCTCGTCGAACTCGCCATCGTAATGGTGATTATCGGCCTGCTGGTAGGCGGCATCCTCGCCGGGCGGAGTTTGATCCGTGCAGGTGAGCTGCGCTCCGTCACCGCCGACCGCGCCCAATACCTCACTGCCGTCACCGCCTTTCGCGACCAGTTCATGGCGCTGCCGGGCGACATGGCCACGGCCGTAAACTTCTGGGGTGCGCAGGCGGGCGGTACGGCTGAGGGATGGGACGGCACCTGCCGCACGCTCGACCATACCAGCCCCGCCACCGGGCAGGCCACCTGTAACGGCAACGGCAACGGGCAGATAGGCTTGTGGCAGGCCACCACCGGCAATGCACGGTTTGAATCACTGCGCGCCTGGCAGCATATGGCCAATGCCGGGCTGGTCAGCGGCCAGTTCAGCGGCGTGATGGACAGCGCCACCAATATGCTGCCCGGTTGGAACATCCCGGCGTCGAAAGTGCAGGGGGCGGGCTTTAACCTGATTTACATCGGCAGCGACCCCAACAGTACGTTTCTCTATAGCCGCGACTACAACCATGTGCTGTTTTTTGGCAAACCCGGCTCGCAGCACGGCATGGGATTTTACGCCGCCATTCGCCCGGAGGATGCCTGGAACATCGACACCAAACTGGATGACGGCAGACCCGCTTATGGCCGGGTGATGACCGCGAAATACGGCAACCCGCATGGCGATGGCAGCTCGGCGAACTGTGCCACCAGCGCCACGGCTTCCAGTGCGGAATACGCCTTGAGCGACACGGAAATTCGCTGCGGGCTTATTTTTCTGCTGGGGTTTTAAATGCGCCGCGGCTTTTCATTGGTCGAACTTTCCATCGTGCTGGTGATTCTGGGTCTGCTGGTGGGTGGGATTCTCGCCGGGCGCTCGCTGATTCGCGCCAGTGAGCTGCGGTCGATCGGCAGCGAACATCACCGCTATAAAACCGCCGTGATGGCCTTTCGCGATAGATATTTTGCCCTGCCGGGCGACATGAACAACGCGACTAAATTCTGGGGCATTGCCGCCGGTACCGGGCAGGATTCGACCTGCCGCGCCTTCGCCAGCACCACCACCGCCACTTGTAATGGCGATGGCGACGGCATTGTGGGCGCCTATAATGGCGGCACGATTGAAGATAACGAGATTTTCCGCTTCTGGCAGCATCTGGCCAATGCCGGGCTGATCGAGGGTACCTATACCGGCGCGGCCGGAGCGGGGGCGTCCAACCATGCGGTGATTGGCACCAATGTGCCGCCCGCCAAGTTCCCGGCCGGTGGCTGGTCGACCTATAACTATAACCCCAATGGTGGCCCCACGGTTTTTCAAATGGAGTATGGTAATACGCTCATTTTTGGCGGGCCAACGGCCGATACACTTACGCATGAGAAAATTCTGCGACCCGAGGAGGCATGGAATCTCGACAGCAAACTCGATGATGGCATGCCTGCCTATGGGAGGGTCATCGTGCGCCATTTTGGCGATTGCACCGTGGCCAATACCGGTACCAACACGAAACAGAACCATGATGTCAGCTACCGGCTGAATGATGCGACCATTCAGTGTATGCTGATTTTCAGAAAACAGTTTTGAGGCATCATGCGACGCGGATTCAGCCTGGTCGAACTTTCCATCGTGCTGGTGATTCTCGGCCTGTTGGTGGGTGGTATTCTCGCCGGGCGCTCGCTGATTCGGGCGAGCGAGTTGCGCAGCGTCGCCACCCAGCGCGACCAATATGTGACGGCCATCAGCGCCTTTCGCGATAAATATTTCGCCCTGCCGGGGGATATGGCCAACGCCGTACGATTCTGGGGCGCACAGGCGGGCGGCACGGCCGATGGGGTGGATGCCACCTGCCGCGGGCTCGACCATACCAGCCCGGCGACGGGGCAGGCCACCTGCAATGGCGGCGGCAACGGGCAGATCGGCTATTTTCAAGGCGGCAGCGGCAATGTGCGCTATGAAACCTTTCGCGCCTGGCAGCATCTGGCCAATGCCGGGCTGCTCGAAGGGCAGTATGCTGGAGTCGCCAGCAATAACGGCATGGTGCTGGATTATGGCTGGAACGTGCCCGCGTCACGCATCCAGGGGGCGGGCTTCAACCTGATGCATGTCGGCACGAACTACAATACGCATTACTATGATGCGAATTACCAGCATGTGCTGTTTTTCGGCCGCCAGGGCGGTTTTCATGATGTCGGTATGGGCCCGGCCATCCGCCCGGAGGAAGCATGGAATATCGATAGTAAGCTCGATGATGGGCTCCCCGCCTCGGGCCGGGTAATGACGGCGCGCTATAATCATGGCGGTGGCGATGCGGGTTCGGCGTTGTGTGCCGACAGCATAACGCCCGCCAGCGCCAATTACGCGCTAAGCGACACCACGATTCGGTGTGCGTTGATTTTTAGGTTGGGGTTTTAATCAGGATTTCAGCGTTTCCAGCTCGGCCTTGAGCGCTTCATTTTCCTGACGGGCCTTCTGCGCCATTTCCTTGACCACCTCGAATTCCTCGCGGGTCACGAAATTGCCGCGTGCCATCAGCCGCTCGACCCGATCGGTAACGGCAGATTCGATCTCGCGGCGCAGATCCATCGCCGCGCCGGCAGCCCCCGAGGCGAGCTTGGCGATATCTTCGAACAGGCGGGAGTCTTTTTGCATCAGTGAGTCTCCGGTCTCCGGCGATCCGACGCCAGAATAAGGAATAGAGTTGCCAGTATGGTGGGAATATGGTGCAACAAAATTGAAATAACAATACCTCTTCGCTGGCACCGGCGACTGGAGACTTCGCATGAAACGTATTCTTGTCACAGGCGGCGGCGGGTTTATCGGCAGCAACATTGCCGGGACCCTGGCCGACCACACCGATTACCGCGTCGTGGTGGCCGATGAATTCGGCGAAAGCGACAAATGGCGCAACCTCGCCAAACACCCGATTTACGAGATCATCTCGCCGGGCGAGACCTTTTACTGGCTGGAATCGAACAAGGACTCGCTGGACGCCATCATCCATATGGGCGCGGTGAGCTCGACCACCGAGCGCGATGTCGATAAATTACTGGCCAATAATTTTACGTTCTCGCGTAGCTTATGGAACTGGGCGGCGCAGAACAAAAAACGCTTTATCTATGCCTCCTCAGCCGCCACCTACGGCAATGGCGGCGCCGGGTTCAAGGATGATCTGAGCCTCAGTTACCTGAAAAAACTCACCCCCATGAACGCCTATGGCTGGAGCAAGCAGCTGTTCGACGAGTTCGTCTCAGTCGCGGTCGCAGGCAACGAGCCGGTGCCGTCGCAATGGGTGGGGCTGAAATTTTTCAACGTTTATGGGCCGAACGAATACCATAAGGGCGATCAGCGCTCGGTGATCAGCCAGATTTATCCGCATGCCGAACATGGGCGCCCGGTGAAACTGTTTAAATCCTATCATCCCGACTATGCGGATGGCGGCCAGCTGCGCGATTTCGTCTATGTAAAAGACTGCGTGAAGGTCACTGCCTGGCTGCTCGCCAACCCGAATGTGTGCGGGCTGTATAATCTCGGCACCGGCAAGGCGCGCAGCTTTGCCGATTTGGCCAAAGCCACCTTCGCCGCGCTGGGCAAGGAGCCTGCCATTCAGTATATCGACATGCCAGAAGCGATTCGCCCGAACTACCAGTATTTCACCGAAGCCGATATGGGCAAATTGCGTGAAGCAGGCTACAGCGACGATTTCTATTCGCTGGAAGACGGGGTGGCCGATTACCTGCAGACCTATCTGGAGAAGGACGACCATTACTACTAGTGCCGGCCGGCATTGGCAGCAATAGATCGCCGCTCACTTCTTGAATCCTTAAGCACTGGGCAGCAAGCACGATGACTTTTCCCTCGATCGACCCCATTGCCATTCAGCTCGGCCCCATCGCGATCCATTGGTATGCGCTGGCCTATGTGGCGGGGATCATCCTCGGCTATTATTATGTCGGCTGGCTGAGCAACCGCCAGCCGCGCCCGGTCTTTTCCGAAAAGGCGAAGGACGATCTCATGTTCTACGCCGTGCTGGGCGTATTGCTGGGCGGGCGGTTGGGCTATATCCTGTTTTACAACGCCCCGCATTATCTAACCAACCCGGCGGATATCCTGAAGATCTGGCAGGGCGGCATGAGCTTCCATGGCGGGTTGCTCGGCGTGCTGGTTGCCTTTTGGCTGTTTGCCCGCAAATACCAGATGAAATGGCTGCGGGTGATGGATTTTCTCGCCTGCGCCACGCCGATCGGCCTGCTGCTGGGGCGACTGGCGAATTTCATCAACGGCGAGCTGTACGGACACCCCACCAACCAACCCTGGGGCATGGTATTCCCCCATGCAGGTGATGCGCCACGCCATCCCAGCCAGCTCTACGAGGCGGCGCTCGAAGGGGTGCTGCTATTTGTGGTGCTATTCGTGCTGGCCCGCTTCACGCGCGCGCTGCACTATCGCGGCATGATCAGCGGGGTGTTCCTGATCGGTTACGGGCTAAGCCGATTTGCGGTCGAATTTTTCCGCCAGCCTGACACCCAGTTGGGGTATTTGGCGCTGGGCCTGACCATGGGCCAGTGGCTATGCATCCCCATGGTGCTGC
>DITH01000200.1 GCA_002422745.1 Alphaproteobacteria bacterium UBA6189 | reverse complement strand
ACATCCAGAATTCGCGCCAGCGTCTGCGCAAGCAGGGTCTTGCCACAGCCCGTGGGGCCGATCAGCAGGATGTTGGACTTGGACAGCTCGACCTCGCCGGCCTTGCCGGACGAATGGTTCAGGCGTTTGTAGTGGTTGTGGACCGCGACCGACAGGACCCGCTTGGCATGGATCTGGCCGATGACATAATCGTCCAGCACCTTGCAGATGTCGCGCGGTGTGGGCACGCCGTCACTGGATTTCAGCCCCGATGTCTTGGTTTCCTCGCGGATGATGTCCATGCACAACTCGACACATTCGTCGCAGATGAACACGGTCGGTCCCGCAATCAGCTTGCGCACCTCATGTTCGCTCTTGCCACAGAACGAGCAGTAACGGGTGGTTTTCGTTTCGCGCGGTTTACTCATGCGTGCTTCCTTTTACGGGTGAGTATAACATACCCAATTCAAGTTTCGTACCAGTTTACGGTTTGGCGGTATTCCGCGCAGCCGTAACTACTTCTTCTTTACAGCCTTTTCCGGATCGGCCCGATTGGCGACGATGTCATCGATCAGCCCGAACTTCAGCGCCGCGTCGGCAGCCATGAAATTATCGCGGTCCATCGCTTTTTCGATAATCGGCAGCTTCTGACCGGTATGTTTCACATACATATCGTTGAGGCGGCGACGCAGGTTGAGAATCTCCTGCGCGTGTATTTCAATATCCGATGCCTGGCCGCGGAAACCGCCCGACGGCTGGTGGATCATGATGCGTGCGTTGGGCGTGGCAAATCGCATGCCCGGCTCGCCTGCCGTCAGCAGCAGCGAACCCATCGAGGCAGCCTGGCCGATACACAGCGTGCCAACCTTTGGTTTAATATATTGCATCGTATCGTAGACCGACAGACCGGCCGTCACCACCCCGCCGGGCGAGTTGATGTACAGCGAGATTTCCTTATCGGGGTTTTCCGACTCAAGGAACAAAAGCTGCGCCACGATCAGCGAGCACATATGGTCTTCCACCTCACCGGTGAGGAAGATGATCCGTTCCTTCAGCAGACGCGAGTAGATATCGTAGGCGCGCTCGCCGCGGCTCGACTGTTCGACCACCATCGGCACCAGCGCCGCCTGTTCCGGCGTGCCGAGCATGTCGTGGTACGCATCGCGCATGTCGTTTTTAGTATGGATCATGAAATTCTCCCGGGAGCGAAATATTGGTTTTGGTTGTCCGTTTTATATAGGCAGGCTGCCCCAGCATTTCCACCCCGTCAAGGGTGGGTGCAGCGCATCATGGAAAAGTTTTAAGAATCGACCGTGCGATTGTGTGGTTTCCGCCACGCTCCGAAAAAGCAAATGCCCGGGCTTTGCAGCCCGGGCATGTAATACCATCACAAGAAAAGACGGATTAGTTCTTGGCGGCTTTTTTCTTCGGCGCTTCGGCGGCTTCCTCTTCACCCATC
The DNA here is from genome assembly GCA_002422745.1 of Alphaproteobacteria bacterium UBA6189. Taxonomy (GTDB): domain Bacteria; phylum Pseudomonadota; class Alphaproteobacteria; order Rickettsiales; family UBA3002; genus QFOX01. The sequence continues at coordinate 7,526 of DITH01000200.1, read as the reverse complement.
AACGCTTCAACGCTGACCGGTTTCGGATTACGCTTCACTTTGCTGAGGATAAAATCGACCGCTTTTTCTTCGAGGATGGGGCCGCGCAGCTCATCGAGCTGTTGCGGGTTCTTCTGGTAGAATTCGAAGACTTTTTCTTCCTGCCCCGGATAGTTGCGCGCCTGGCTCATGACCGCCGACGAGATTTCCTCGCGGGTGATCTGCAGGTTATTGCTGCGGCCGATATCCGACAGTAAAATCCCCAGCTTCACACGGCGCTCGGCGATTTTCTCGTATTCTTTGGCGATCTCATCGTCGGACTTGTCTTTCAATTCCGGATCACCGGCTTTCTTCGCCTCCTCCACCTGCTTGAGGATGCTTTCGCGCTCAAGTTTCAGCATGCCTTGTGGCACGGGGTAAGTCAGTTTTTCGTCGAGCACGTCGAACAGCTGCTTCTTCGCTTTATTACGTGCGGCGCGCTTGAACTCTTCCGACAGCTGCTCGCGAATGGCGTCTTTCAGTTTATCGAGGTTTTCAAACCCGAAACCCTCGGCCATTTTGTCGCTCACATCCGGCGTATGCATGTACGAAACTTCGTGCACAGTCACATCGAAGGTGGCTGCCGCCCCGGCGAGATCTTTGCTGTGGTATTCGGTGGGGAAGGTCACGTTTACATCTACCTTGTCACCGGCCTTGGCGCCAACGAGCTGTTCTTCAAACCCCGGGATGAACTGGCCAGAGCCCAGCTCCAGCTGGAAACCTTCGCCGGTGCCACCAGGGAAAGCCACCCCATCGCGCTTGCCGACGAAATCGATTTTCACGACGTCGCCCTGCTCGGCGGCGCCATCCTTGGTGTGCGGGTGGCGACGCGAACGGGCCAGACGCTCGAGCGACTGCTCGACTTCGCTATCGGGCACGTCGACCGTGAGTTCGTCGATCGTGATGCTGTCGTAATCGAGCGCGGGCACTTCCGGGAATACTTCCAGCGTCATGTCGAAGCTCAAATCGCCACCTTCTTCAAACTCGGTAATTTTTACATCCGGCTGCAGGGCGGGGCGAAGCTTCTTCTCCTCGACCACTTGGCGCACGGCATTGTTAATGCTGTTTTGCAGCACGTCGCCCATCACGTCCTTGCCATATTTTTGCTTCAGCACGTTCATCGGCACCTTGCCGGGGCGGAAGCCGGGCATTTTTACCTTCTCGCCGACACGCTTCAACTCCACTTCGCTTTCCTGCGCGATGGCGGAAGCGGGAACGGTAACGGCAAAGCTGTAGGTGAGGCCTTGATGTTCTTTTTCGGTAATCTGCATGATGGTGGATCCTGATAAAAATGCGAGTTTCAAAATGAAGCGGCTACAAACCACAGCCCGCCTCACCCGGCAAGGGGTTTTTCAGGTTTATCGCGCTGCCGGCGTGCTTTTAATATCTTGCATGGCCCCGCCTATTCTGGCAAAATTCTAGGTAGCATATGCGATTTTCTTCCCATCCACGTCTTACTACCACCCGGCGTGTTTCCGCAGGTTTCTCCCTGTTAGAAATCGCGGTGGTATTGGCGATTGTGGGGATTCTGATGGGTGCGGTGTTGAGCGGGCGCTACCTGCTGCGCGCCACCGCCCTGCAGCAGACGGTGAGTGATGCCGGCAGCGGCGGGCAGGCCTACGGCAAATTCCGCGATAAATACCAGGCCATCCCCGGCGACATGACCGACGCCACCGAATTCTGGGGTACCGACCCCAATGGCTGCCCCACCCACAGCACCCGCCTGCCCCGCACCGAAACCTGCGACGGCGACGGCGATGGCGCCATCACCACCAGCGAGGCCTTCCGCGCTATCCAGCACCTCGCCAATGCCGGCACCATCGCCGGCACCTATACCGGCGTCAGCGGCCCCGACTCCGCCCAGCACGCCATCCCCGGCGAGAACGTCCTCGACTCCGCCGACCGCACCGGCATCGCCCTGTGGACCGTCGGCCCCTTCGCCGACCACCCCAACTGGTTCGACCTGCCCACCCCCAAAGCCATCCTCGAGATCGGCCGCAGCAGCGGCGGGCGCCTCACCGTCCCCGCCTTCACCCCGCGCGAGGCACGCAACCTCGACACCAAGATCGATGACGGCAAACCCGGCTCCGGCAGCCTCATGGCCTATAAGGACGGGCTCACCCCCGGCTGTACCGCCAGCGCCGAGGCCTACGCCGTAAGCAACGACGGCAAACGCTGCGCCCTCGCCATGCTGATCGCCGACGCCAAGGCCGGCTGCAGCAGCAGCCAGACCTGCGAGGGTAAGGACTGGGTCACCCGCGACTGCGACGGCAACGAGCTCACCCGTAGCCTCAACAACATCGCCCAGGGATGCTGTATCCAGAACTGGGTCGATACCGGCGCCACCAGCTGTAGCGGCGGCAGCTGCGGCGGTACCGGCACGCAGGACGTCACCCAGGCCGATGGCTGCGGCAATACCCAGACCATCCCCCGCAGCTGCGCCATGGATGCCTGCCCAAGCCCGAGCCCAAGCCCAGACCCAGCACCGCCGCCCAGCCCAAGTTGCGCGGGCACCTGGGGCCAGTGCGAGGGCTATGCCTATGTCACCTACGATAACTGCAATAACGTCCAGAATATCGAATGGAACAGCGCTTCCTGCGGCTATAGCGACCCATCGCCAAGCCCAAGCCCATCACCAAGCCCAAGCCCCGATCCTTCGCCACCACCACCACCGCCCGATCCCGCACCGCCGCCACCGCCGCCGGCACCGCCAGCATGCGTGGGAAGTTCCAGCATTGTTCAAGGTGGCTGTAATGGCCAGCCAAATTCGATGTATCCTTCCTGTGCTGCTCCCTGCTACGTCGCAAATGAGCGCGTCGTGAATGGCTGGTGGGATGGCGGTTGTGCCGATTGGCACGAGGAAATAGCCTACGACTGCGTTGCCCCGTAAACCACGCAGCACGTTAATCGTGCGTGCCGGGATACCCTAACGGCTTGGAATAATTGAGGGTAAACCTTACGCTTTTTTCAGGAATTCGGTGCGCAGCACCAACCCTTTGACCTTCTCGGCATTACACTCGATCTCTTGCTCATTATAGGTCAGGCGGATATTTTTAATGAGCGTACCGCGCTTTAAGGTGGTGTTGGCACCTTTGACCTTTAAATCCTTGATGAGGGTCACGGCATCGCCATCGGCCAGTTTGGTACCGTTACAGTCTTTTACGTCGAGATCATCCATCGGGGTGCCTTTTGGTTGGTGCTCCGGCGCGGAATTAACTCGAACCGCATACTGGAGTTGCAGCAGACTTTAGAGCTTTGGGGGCATTTATTCAAGTCCCCGCCAAATCTGGATGGGAAAACCTTCCAGTGGGAACCGCTGCCAATAGCAGCATAGCATCAGGAAATTATCATGCCTGTAGATATTTCAGTCGAGAGCGATCTGAAGGCGCTTCGCCGTGGCCTGAGCAGTCTGGAGAAGCAGGCCGTGCCGCAGGCGACGGTGCGGACACTTAACCGGGTGGCGGAGAGTACCAAGTCTGCCAGCGCCCGCCATATAGCCCCACAGATCGGCGGCAGGCAGGCAGCGGTAAAACGGCGTATCGAAACCCGTAAATCTACTGTGCGGCGCTTATGGGCGGAACTGGCGGCAAGCGAGCGCCCTTTGCGGCTTATTGAATTTGTGGTGGGATCGAAGAAGCCTACTCAGCAGCCCGGTGGCAAGCGTGGGCTGGTGAAGGCCAAAGCATGGGGCAAGACGAAAACCTATCGCAGCGCCTTCATCGCGCCGCGCAAGAAGGGTTCGAGCGAAACGGAAGTGTATATGCGGAAATCGGGGAAGCGGTTGCCGCTGAAGATGCTGTTTGGTCCCGGCATCATGCAGCTGTTTAAGCAGAAGGAGAATGTGCAGGTGATGGAGCGCACGGTGGCGGATCGCCTGCCGAAGGAGTTTATGCAGAATCTGGCGTTCTACCTGTCCAAGATTCGGGGTTAATACTCGCTGGCGAGCATGATGGTCAGCACGCGGGTGGTGACATGGGGGTTGGCTGGGTCTTCCGAGCCATATTCCATGCGGGTGTCGTAATAGTCGATCTTCCAGAAGAAGGTCTGGCCGTCGATTACCACCTTACCGAAGTCGTGTTCACCGTATGGATCATCTCCCTCGGTGAATTCATCATAGTGCATCACGGCTGAGAATAGCTTGATGCTGGTCAGTTCATCGAGTTGATCCACGCCTTGGGTGGTCATCACCTTTCCGCCCCAATAGGTTTGGCGAAAGCGGTCATTCAGTTCGGCTATGCGCTTGGCATATTCGCTGGGGTCGATGGCTTTTTCGTTGGGTTTGGCGTCAAATTCGATGGGGTTGGTGTGTTTTTCCATAGTGTTTGCCTCTTTCTTATGGGGTTAAACCTTCTATTGGATAACAGGCGTGCAGCTGCAATCAACGCCGTTTTGATATGTTTTTCAGTGTGTTGAACGGAAACGAGCGCGGCGGGTCCTTCCAGCCCGGCCTGCACGGGTACGCCGCGAGCGCGGAATTTCCCCAGCGCCAGCTTCAAAATGTCGATTTCGTTTCGTTTTTTTCGGCGCATCCGATTGAGAAATAAGGATAACCCAAAAACAAAAAACGAAATGCCCTGCGAAACCACTTCGCAAAAACCAAGGAGATAGTGAGATGAAGATTGAACTGATGCCGCTGGATCAGGTGATTCCCTATGCGCGGAACCCACGGATCAATGCCCACGCGATTGAAAAGGTGGCCGCGTCCATCAAGGAGTTTGGCTTCCGCCAGCCGATTGTTACCGACAAGGAAATGGTGATCGTCGTCGGGCATGTGCGCTTCGAGGCGGCCAAGCGACTGGGCTTAAAGAAAGTGCCGGTGCATGTGGCTACGGAACTGACGCCGGAGCAGATCAAGGCGTACCGCATCACCGATAACCGCGTGGGCGAGGAATCGGAATGGGACAAGGCACTGCTCCAGCTGGAGATCACCGAACTGGATGATGCTTCCTATGACACCGACATGCTGGGCTTCAACGCGGAGGAACTGAAGGAGATTCAGGCCTCGCTGGATGAGCTGGCCGATGGGTTCGGCGAGGATGGCGAGGACGACATCGAGGAAGCCGACACCTCCGCCCGGATTGGCGGCTACACATTCCCTATCCCGCGAGAGCAATATCTCGAATGGCTGGAGGCCATGAAACAGGATGTGGGCTTCGAGAAAAAAGAAATCATCACAGAACTAAAAAAGCGGCTTGGATTATGAAACTGGTAAACGTCACAGATATTGCGCCTTCCACCTATAACCCGCGCGTGGCAGACCCGGAGCGGCTGGATTTGATTGAACTGTCGCTTCGCAAGCTGGGCTTTCTGCTACCGCTCTATGCGACGCCGGACGGTGAAATCATCTCCGGCCACCAGCGCCATCATGTCGCCTGCCGCATGGGAGCGACACAGCTGCCGCTGGAGGTCACGCGCCCGATGGATTTGGCGGAGCGCAAAGGCGTCAACGTGGTGTTTAACCGCGCCACCAATGACTTAGGCCAGAGCGACACGGTGGCGGATATGACTGCCCGGATGCAGGCGGCGGATGTGCGGAAGCTCGCCGAAGGCCTGCCCGACAAAGCGGTGGATAGCCCGGAGTTTTATCCATGCCTGAATGCCAAGCCGCATCCTATCGCACCGTTTCTGAAGGCGAACACAGGCCGCTGGAAGGGCTATTCACTGAACATCGCCAAAACACTCAAGCGGCGCGGAATCATGATGCCGGTGGTGGCCACGCGGGATTACCGGGTGGTTAATGGCATAGGTCGCTTGCAGCACTGTGCCGAATTGGGATTGGAACAGGTTCCGGTGGTGTTTGTTACCGATGCGGAAGGCCAGCTGGCGGAAGCGATGCTCAATTACCTGTCGATGGATTTTGATATTCATCGCCGGTACGAGGATCTGCTGCGCCATAATTCTTTCCGGCGCCTGCGTCAGGTGCGAAACAGCCTTGGGCGTGGTTTCATCTTTGCGGTGGCGGGGGATTCTACCGCCAAGGCCTTTGATATTCACGAGGCAGCCAACCGCGAACGCTGGATCAGGCAGCATGGCCGCTGCGTGCTGGATTTTGGTGCGGGGCATTTGCATGAAACCCGCATCCTTCGCAGCATGGGCATTAAGGTCACGCCGTTTGAACCCTACCGCGTGGGCGAAAGCGATGAAATCGACAAGGAAGCCAGCCTCGCGCTGACGCGGGAGTTCCTGCACGCCATTGGCACGCAGAAGCTGCGCTATTCGTCCATCTTCATTTCCAGCGTGCTGAACAGCGTGCCGTTTCAGGCCGACCGCGAGCATATCGCCTGTATCTGCGCGGCGCTGGCGGATGAGTCCACGCAGCTTTACGCGGTGGCCTCTGCCATCAACCATATCAACATCAAGCAGCTGAGCGGTTACCATTCGCTGAATGAACGGCAATCCGGCGCGGTGCTGTTTAAGCTGGATTATGAACCGGGCATTACGCTGGGCGATATTGCCACTTCGCCGAAAGTGCAGAAGTACCACACGCAGCGGGAGTTTTATGAATTGTTCAAGCAATTCTTCCTCGCGGTGCAGGTGGATGAAAGCAACAGCAACGTGCAGGCCATTTGCGGTAAGCCACGGGAAATCAATCTCAAAAGACTGAAAGCAGCACTCGAATTTGAGTTTGATCTTCCCTATCCTGATGGCAGCCGCATGGGGCTGGTGGCTGAGGCAAAGCAGGCCTTCTCCCGGCGATTAGGAATTAAGTTATGATTATTCTGCTCGATCTGAATCATACGCTGGTGGCCAATAGTCATGAGAAGCGCAAGCCTTTTGCCCTGCAAATCCAGCAGGAAACTTACCGTAACTGGCTGGTGAGTCTGGTGGCACCCTATCACACCATCCTGATGACGGCGCGGCCTGAGAAGCACAAGCAGCCGACACTGGATAGCCTGTATTTCAAGGCCGGATGGGTGCCGCAGGAAGCGCATTTCAACCGCTATTACAAACCGCCGCATATTGCCAAGCGCATCATGCTGGAAACACTGGTGTTCCCAAAGCATGGAAAGAACGGCGAGCAATATCTGGCGATTGAGAGCAACCCGCGCACGCAGGCCATGTATGCGGAATTTGGCATTCCTTCCGTCAAAGTATTTGAGAACGAACAATGGACAACACTACCCACACCGTAATGGACATACCGAAAGAATGGACGTTCGAGCACGCAGGCGTTGCCCAAAGTTTCAACCAGCATGTGCGCGAGCAGCTGCCTTGGTATGATCTGGTGACTGGCGCGGTGGCGCATATCGCCCGCCATTATATCCCGCAAGGCGGGCTAGTCTATGACATCGGCGCTTCCACCGGCAATATCGGCAAGGCGCTGGAAGCGGCGCTCACGCAGCGGCAGGCAAAGCTGGTGCCGATTGAGCCAAGCGCGGAGATGTGTGGCCAGTATTCGGGACCGGGTAAGGAACATCTGGTGCAGATGGATGCCTGCCGGTTTGATTATGAGCCGTTCGATGTGGCTGTGTGTTACCTCGTGATGATGTTCATGCCGGTGGGTGCGC
>DITH01000043.1 GCA_002422745.1 Alphaproteobacteria bacterium UBA6189 | reverse complement strand
CCTGGCTGCCGGGCAGGAACGCGACAGCGCCCTGGATGTCGACGGTGAAACCACCTTTTACGCGACCGAAAATTACGCCATCGACTTTGGCGTTGTCTTTATGCAGCTGCTCGAGCTTCACCCAGGCTTCTTCGCGCAGGGCTTTCTCGCGGCTGAGCTGAGCTTCGCCATGGCGATTCTCGATACGCTCGATATAAATATCGAACTGGTCGCCGATGCGCAGCTCCGGCATGACGCCAGCGGTAGCAAATTCTTTCAATGCAATGCGGCCTTCGCTTTTCAGGCCGACATCGATGATGGCGAGGTCTTTTTCAATGCCAACGATGGTGCCTTTCACCACGCTGCCTTCGGTCACGCGACCGGCGCTTGAATTCTCGAACAGATCGGCGAAATTTTCGCCGGTCGAGAATGCTTGTTCTTGTTCCTGGGGTTGGTCGTCCTTCAGGACGGCTGCCGATTGGGCCATGGTATCACTTCCATTCTAGCGCCCGGGCGAGATTCCCCGTTCCGGGCCACAATTGAGGTTACAAAATCACGTGCACACCATTGCGCCCGCGCCCTCCCGCACCCGCGAGGGGGACGGGTTTCATAGGCCGAAATGCACAAAATGCAAGGGTTTTCTTGGTTTCGTCACGGATAAGTATTCACATAACCTTAACATAACTTTTCTGTAGGTATGGCTATACATCGCCGAACAAATCAACCAAGCGAGTCAGCTATGTTTTCCGTGATGACCAATAAAAATAAGCCCAGCCAGTCCTACACCGATAAAGTGTCACGTTACAAAGCTGCTGGCCGCACGGCTAAACAGAGCATCGACCCGCTTTATTACGAAGCGCTGGAGAAAAGCGGGCTAGACCCATTGCTTGAAACGTTGGAGCTGAAAGATTTGGCGAAAGAAACCTATCATCGCATCATCGCCAGCGAGGCAGGTGTGAGCAATGAATCGCACCCGGAGAGCCATTTTACGCTGCTACTTAGCAAATACTATCTGGATAAGCTGCCAGATATGGCCGCGAAGGATGGGGAATCGTTGCACGCGCAGATCGAAGCTCAATACATGGTGCCAGCTAGAATTTTTGCCGATACGATCCGTGCAGGAGTGCAGCAAACGCTGGCAACACGCAGCCAGTTAGCTGTAAGTCGTTAGGCTTAGATAAAAGTAACGCGATACAAGGAAAGCTTCATGGAAATATTAGCAAAGCCGACCATCATCACCCTCATTCGTCGTGCGGGAATAGTATTTCAGCCTGCATTACAGAGCCCAGTAGAAAATCTTTACATGGCATTGCACGACAAACGGGATGGCGAAGCATTGGAACATGCGCGTCGCGCCGTACGGCAAAAATTTAGTTATCAGCCTGAACTTGCAAGCGAGAAGCTGGATAAATTGGAATATGCTATTGGTGAATCCATCAAGACAGGCGAAACAATTTATGTAATGGGCTCAAATACTCCACTTGTGGGGATGCAGCACGCTCTTGCTGCTGCGGATAAATACATAGAGGGTGTGCGCAACGAAATCCGTGGCGGCCGCGGTTAGCCAATTAACTCCAGCGCTTTGGCGAACACTTCATTAGCGCTTAAGCTGCTGGTATCGAGGATGATGGCATCGGTTGCCGGTTTAAGCGGTGCCACGGCGCGGGCCGAATCGCGCGCATCGCGCTCGGCCAGATCGTCCACCACCGATTGGTAATCCACCGTAATGCCATATTCCGTCAGCTGCTTATGGCGACGCTTGGCACGGGTCTCTAAACTGGCAGTGATAAAGATTTTTACATCCGCATCCGGGCATATCACGGTGCCGATATCGCGGCCATCGAGCACGGCGCCGCCATCGCGCGCGGCAAAATTGCGTTGGTATTCGAGCAGGGCTTCGCGCACTTCGGGAATGGCGGAAACAACCGACGCCGCCTGACCAATCCGCTCGCCACGAAGTTTGGGGTTGGCGAGGTCGTGTGGCTGAATGGCGTGGGCGGCGGCAATGGCGGCGGCGACATCGCGCGGGTTCTGGTCGGCATACAGCACCCGCATGCCGACGGCCCGGTAAAGGCTGCCGGTATCGAGATAGCCGATACCGAAATGATCGGCCAGTCGCCGCGCCAGCGTGCCCTTGCCGCTGGCGGCCGGACCATCCACCGCGATGACACGCCGTGCATGCATGGCGGTGCTGGCGTTTTCCGCCTGCTCCACCAGCGTCGCGCCCAGATCGCGCATCAGGCTCATGAAGTTTGGAAAGCTGGTGGCAATGGCGCGGGTGTCGTCGACCATAACGGGCTGTTCACTGACCAGCCCCAGCACCAGAAAGCTCATGGCGATGCGGTGGTCGAAATGGGTGGTGACAGGGCCGCCGCCCGCAGGTGGTTTGCCTCGGCCATATACGATTAAATCGTCGCCATTCTCGATTGCTTCGACTCCGCAGACGCGCAAGCCCGCGATAATAGCGGCCAGGCGGTTCGATTCCTTCACCCGCAATTCGCCCAGCCCGCGCATCACGCTTTTGCCTTTGGCGCAGGCGGCTGCAATGGCGAGGATGGGAAATTCATCGATCATCGACGGGGCGCGTTCGGTGGGAGTATTGGCCTCGCGCAATGTGCTGTATTTCGCCCGGATGTCGCCCACCGGTTCACCGCCCACTTCGCGCGTGTTTTCGATGGTGAGGTCGGCGCCCATTTCCTGCAGCGTGTCGAACAGGCCGGTGCGGGATGGATTGAGGCAAACATTGCGGACGGTGATGTCGGAGCCCGGCACCAAGAGCGCCGCGACAATGGGGAACGCGGCGGAGGAGGGGTCGGCCGGCACATCGAATGCCCGCTCGGCATACATTTGTGCCGGTTGGCCGTGGACGGTGATTTCCGTGCTATCACTCAGGGCGTTCACGTCGACCGTGACTCCGAAAAAGCGCAGCATGCGCTCGGTATGATCGCGCGTGGCTTCGGCCTCGACTACGGTGGTGGTGCCGGGTGTGTTCAGCCCAGCCAGCATCACGGCCGATTTTACCTGTGCCGAGGCGACAGGCAACACATAGCGAATAGGCAGCGGATTGTCTGTGCCCTGCATGGAAAGCGGGAGGCGGCCGCCCTCGCGCGCCCAGAATTGAACACCCATTTGTTCGAGGGGAGTAATGACGCGTTGCATGGGCCGTTTGCGTAACGACGCATCGCCTGTGAACTGTACATGGTAGGGGTAGGGAGCCAGCAGGCCCATCATGAGGCGCGCGGCGGTACCGGCATTGCCCATATCGAGTACGTCGGACGGCTCATGCAGGCCGCCGATACCAACCCCGTCGACCTGCCAGCTGCCATCAGCCTGGCGGGTGATCGGCACGCCGCACTGGCGCAAGGCCTGGGCGGTGGCCAGTACATCTTCGCCCTCGAGCAGCCCGCGAATGGTGGTGCGCCCAAGCGCCTGGGAAGCCAGCATCAAGGCGCGATGTGAAATGGATTTGTCGCCCGGCACCGTAACCGCACCATGAAGTGCTTGCGAGCGGAGCCCACGGGCGGGAAGGGGGGATGCCTGTGGATTGTTGTCGGGCGCGCTCATCGTTGCTTGCGTTTTTAAAAAAAGTTACGATAGGTGGAGATAGTTGGGTTGCATATACCGTGCAGTCCCCATCGGCAAGGTTAAAGCAACGAGGGATGTTATCTATGAGCAGCGCGAACCTGGGCACTAAACGTCAATGCCCGAAATGCGACGCCAAATTTTATGACTTCGGCAAAACGAACCCGATTACCTGCCCGAAATGTGGCAAGCATTGGGCAGAAGAAGCGGCCAAGCCCGCAAAGCCGAAAAAAGAGGCTGCGCAAAAACCCGCCGTAAAAGCGGCCAAGCGACGGGACGACGATCTCGACGTTGATCTGCCCGATGTGCCGGAAATTGACGGTGACAGCAGCATCGAGGAGCTTGAGCCGATCGAGGATGAAGAAGTGGAACTCACCTCGCTGGAGGAAGTGGAGGAACATGACGACGACGAAGATGTCGATCCTAATTCCGACGATGCCGAGGACGAAATGTTCACCGAACTGGTGGGCGATGAAAAACTGGTCGATGATCTGGAAGACCATATCGAGACCGATGACGATGAAGAAGACGACGAAAACGATGAAGAAGACGAGGACGACGAGGACGACGAGGACGACGACCATCCGCGCCGCCGCTAACCTTAGCCAAGGAATCGCATGCGCATCATAACCAGAGAGCCGGAAGCACATATTATTGAGCTTCTCAACCTCGTGCAGGATAACCGGCAGGGCTGGGTCGGCATGCATTTCGCCTTCAACCGGCTACTCGAGCATTATCGCAGCGAGTACCAGATCAAAATCGCCACCAACCTGATGAACGACATCCTCGGCGAGCGCGACGGGGCGATTTACCTGTCGGAGGATGCGAGCATCAACATCATGGCGCGGCATTTGCCCAAACCGCTGCTCGACAAAATGATCTTCCAGCTGCGTTACCTGTTCATGGATGATCCGCTGGCTTATACGATGGAGGGTGAGGAAAATCCGGATTTTTGCGCCTTATTCGAGATCGAGGTCGAGTGGCAGGAATATATGAATTTCTGCAAGCGCCGACTGGTCAGCCGTGTGCGCAAAAATCAGGCCGAACAGCGCATGATTACCCGCGCCGAGGCGGGAGCTATGGAGGCGGCTGGTATTGCCCATAAACCGTTGCCGCGCTCAGCCATGCAGGTGTTCAACGCCAGCAACCTTGCCAATATCGAGCGCGATGTGAAGGATGTGGACTTAAGCGCCACTATCCGTCGCCAGCCGGTATGCGCCTCGGTGCCTGGCACCACGCTGCGCACCGTATTCGACGAGATGTACATTAACATCGCCCATTTGCGCCAAAGCATGGGCATTCAGGTCGACCTCAACTCTAATCGCTGGTTATTTAGATACCTGACCCAAATTCTCGACGTGCAAATGCTCGACATGATTCAGCGTCACCCGGCGCGCTACCTGGCCAATCCGGTTAGCTTGAACCTCAATATTGCCACCTTGCTGTCCAACCGCTTCGCCGAGTTCGATGCAGCGATCAAGCCATCGAGCAAAGTTTCGGTGGTGATCGAGCTACAGATTGCCGATGTGTTTGCCGATATGGCGGCGTTTCTTACCGCGAAGGACACGGTGCAAAAACTTGGCTACCGCGTCTGCCTCGATGGGGTGACAGAGCTGAGCTTCCCGCAGATCGACCGTCAGCGTTTAGGTTTCGATCTTATCAAGCTGATCTGGAACGCCGATAATGCGCGCGAAATTTCGTCCGACACTAACCGCAAACTGGCGGAAGCGATTCGCCAATGTGGTGGTAACCGGGTGATTCTTAGCCGTTGCGATAACGAAGAAGCCATCGAATATGGCCACGCGATGGGGCTTACCCTGTTTCAGGGGCGGCATCTCGATACCATGGTGAATCCGAAAGCCTCGCTGCAGAATTAATCCCCTTAACGCACCTTGTAGCCGCTAAGTAAGTATGGGAGTCATGGAAACCACGACACTGATTGGCTTGATTTTCATGGCGGTACTTGGCCCGGCGGTGGGCAATTATGCCTGCTCGGTAGTGTACCGCCTGCCACGCGGGCAAACGCCGTTCGAGCGGCATCCCTATTGCGGGCATTGCGGCGCCGATCTGCAGCCGAAAGATTTATTTCCTATTCTCAGCTGGCTATCGACCCGAGGGCGTTGCCGCTATTGCAAAGGGAGTATCCCCGTTATCTATACGGTCATTGAATCCGTCTGCTTGCTGGTCTTCGTGCTGTATTTTCTGCGGTTTGGTATGGGCGAATTGTTCCTGCTACATACCGGCTTTGCTGTCTTTGCGATTATTCTTACCGCCATTCACTGGCAGCAAGGATGGATCGCGGCCAGTATCTGGGGGTACGCGGCAAGCTTTGCGATCCTCGCCCGCACACTTGCGGAAGACACCATCTATGGCTGGGTGCAAAGTGGGGTGGTGATGCTTGTGCTGGCCCTGCTGCTCGCCCGGCTGGAAGCGGCGTTGCGGCGCCAGCCCTTCATGCCCTTTGCCACTGGCTGGATCTGGTGGCTGGTGTTAATTGCGCTCGCAGTGCCGTTGTCGCTGCCGCTATACGGCTGGTTGCTGCTGATGGTGTTGCCGGTAACACTGGTGAAAACGCGTCTGGCTATTCCGTGTTTTGCAGCGCTGGCTATTTGCCTGCCGCCGCTGCTTGGCTGATTATTCGACCGTCACGGATTTGGCGAGGTTGCGCGGCTGGTCAACATCGGTGCCTTTAAGCACCGCTACATGGTAGGCCAATAGCTGGGCTGGCACGGCGTATAAAATGGGTGTCACGAGCGGATGCACTTTGGGCAGGGTGAGCGTATGTTTGGTCACTTCGCTGAGCGCGGCAATGCCTTTCGCATCCGAGAAAGCGATAATATGCCCGCCGCGCGCGGCCGCTTCCTGAATATTCGAGGCGGTTTTTTCAAACAGCGCGTCTTTCGGAGCGATGGCAATCACGGGCACTTTTTCATCGATCAGCGCGATGGGCCCATGTTTCATCTCGCCCGCCGCGTAGGCCTCGGCATGAATGTAGGAAATTTCCTTCATTTTAAGCGCGGCTTCATGAGCAATGGCATACGATGTGCCGCGGCCAATATAAAGCATGTCGCGCGCATGCTGCACGCTCGCTGCAATAGCTTCGATGGCGCTGTCGTGATGCAATACTTCCGACACACGGGCGGGTACTTCGGCCAGGGCATGAGTGAGGCGGGCCATTTCCGCCCCATCGACCGTGCCGCGCGCCGCGGCCAGCGCAATGGTGAAACAGGCCAGCACCGTCAGCTGCGTGGTGAATGCTTTGGTTGAGGCAACACCGATTTCCGGCCCTGCATGGGTATAAAGCGTGACATCTGCCTCGTGCGACATGGTCGATTCCGGCACATTCACGATAGCCAACGTGTGCTGACCATGGGACTTGGCGTAACGCAAGGCAGCGAGCGTATCGGCTGTTTCGCCGGATTGCGAAATCACGATGGTAAGCCCGCCCTCAGCCACGACCGGTTCGCGGTAGCGGTATTCGGAGGCAACGTCGATCTCAACCGGCAGGCGCGCCAGTTGCTCGAGCCAATAGCGGCCGACCAGTCCGGCATAATACGAAGTGCCGCAGGCGACGATGGTAATCTGGCGGATATCGGCCAGGGTAAATGGCAACTCAGGCAGGGTGATACGCGCCGTGCTGGGATTGTAATACACGTTAAGGGTTTCACCGATCACGGTCGGCTGCTCGTAAATTTCTTTCAGCATGTAATGGCGGAAATTGCCCTTGCCGGTGGTAGCCCCAGTGAGTGCCGTGATTTTAACTGGCCGTTCAGCTAGTTTATTGGATGAATCGAATATCTCAATGGAATGATTGGTAATTTCAGCCCAGTCGCCCTCTTCAAGATAACAGATTTTCTGTGTTAGCGGGGCAAGCGCGACGGCATCGGAGCCCAGGTAATTTGCGCCATCGCCAAAACCAATAGCTAGCGGCGAACCGCGACGCGCGGCATAGAGTGTGTCGGGGTGCGCGGCGAAAATAATACCCAGGGCAAATGCTCCTTCAAGTCGCGCCAGCGTGGCAGAAACAGCGTCGCGCGGTGTTTTTCCTGCCTGTAGGTAGTGGGTGAGTAGCTGCGGTACCACTTCCGTATCGGTCTGGCTGCTGAACTCGTGGCCCAGCGCCAATAACTCGCTCCGCAATTCCTGGTAGTTTTCGATAATGCCGTTATGTACCACCGCTACATCGGCCGTCGCGTGCGGGTGAGCGTTGATCTCGTTCGGCAGGCCATGGGTGGCCCAACGCGTATGGCCAATGGCGGTGCTGCCGCTAAGCGGTTGCTCGGCCAGCCGGGCTTCCAGTGCGGTAAGTTTACCCTGGGCGCGGCGACGGGCGATGGCGCCATGTTCCAGCGTTGCGATGCCCGCCGAATCGTAGCCGCGATATTCCAGCCGCTTCAGCGCTTCGAGCACTTGCGGAACCACATTCTCACGGCCAATCGCACCAATAATACCACACATGGGCGTTGCGGTAGCATGGCAGGCACGCCCCAGCAAATGTTATATTCTGTAAGCCCATGTGATCGTGGATAAATTTTCCTTTCATCCTTTCTTAACTTAGCTAGGGTAACACGGGGAGACGTATGAACGAATCGGTGCAGCAGTTATACCGCCGGAGTGTGTTGGCATTATGCCTGGCACTGACCTGTATGCTGATTCTGGCGCTGCTGGTGTTTTCTCTGTTCCATGTGCGTGACGATTACCGCCGCGAACTGAATACCCAGGCAGTCATGCTCGCCAACCAGATCGCCATGCGTGCCAATCTCGACAAAACCGAAGCGCTGCTGGCCACCGCCACGGCCAACCCCGAACTGGCGGCCGCCTGCATGCTCGATCCCACGGGGGAAGTTCTGATTGCCGTAATGGGGCATGGCATGCGCCGCGGCTATCAACCGGATAAAGTATGCGCCGACCAACTGCGCGGCAAGCGTCTGCTCGGCTGGGACCAGCTTGCGGCCACCGCTGTAGTGACTCCGCCAAAATTGCCCAATGCGCTCGGCACTGTCTTGCTGGTCGGTCATACGCCGGTGATGCCGCTTCATATGAGCAACGCGTTGTTTATTCTGCTCGGTATTGCCGGCCTGTTCGGCGCGACCTGCGGCATGATGGGCGCTAAGTTGCGCCGGGTATTGCTGCGCCCCTTGCGTCAGATCGCCGCCACCGCGCAGCGCGTATCGCTTTATAAGGACTATTCGCTGCGGATGACGCCGGGACCGCTCGACCAGGTGCCGGAGGAAATCGCTTCGCTGATCGAATCACTCAACGCCATGCTCAAAGAGATCGAAGACCGTGATAGCCGCCTGATGCGTAAAACGATGGAGCTGGAAAAAGCCCGCGCCACGGCCGAAGCGGCCAATGCGGCGAAATCCCAATTCATGGCGAATGTCAGCCACGAACTGCGCACGCCGCTCAATGCGATCATGGGCTTNNGCACGCCGCTCAATGCGATTATCGGGTTTTCCACCATGCTGCGCGAACAGCAATTCGGACCGCTGGGTGACGAAAAATACCGTGAATATGCGCGCGACATCCATGATTCCGGCAAACATCTGCTCGATGTTATCAATGATATTCTTGATTTGTCGAAAGCCGAGTCGGGCAAACTCACGGTGAAATTCGAGGCGCTGCAACTGCCCAAGCTACTCGATAAAGCATTGAATATCGTGGCGGGGCAGGCGCACCAGCGCCAGCTCGATATCTATACCGACCTGCCGAAAAAAATGCCGCAGATCGTGGCGGATCGGGTGCGGCTGGTGCAGATCCTGCTGAACCTGCTGTCGAACGCCATCAAATTCACCGAGCCTGGCGGCAAAATTATTGTGCGGGTGCGCGCCGAAAG
This sequence comes from Alphaproteobacteria bacterium UBA6189, assembly GCA_002422745.1. Lineage (GTDB taxonomy): Bacteria > Pseudomonadota > Alphaproteobacteria > Rickettsiales > UBA3002 > QFOX01. The sequence goes on along the minus strand of DITH01000043.1, from coordinate 5,581 downwards.
CAGCAAAAACGGCGTGTATTATTTTACGCTGGAGGTGGAAGATAACGGGATCGGCATGAGCGAGGATGAAATCCGCAAAGCATTCCAGACCTTCAACCAGGCTGATGCCGGGCTCAACCGGAAATATGAAGGTGCCGGGCTTGGCCTGCCGCTGACCAAGCGACTGGTGGAGCTGCATCACGGAAAAATTAAGATTGAAAGCAGCAAAGGAACGGGGACCAAAGTCACCGTGCGGTTGACCTCTGATCCTGCATTGCTAGATTGATTAACCGACGCGCCTGTGGCAAGAGTTAGGCGCGCACAGAAATAACGGAGAACACATGAAACAGGTCTATCTCGAAACCATCCTGCTGATTGAGCGGCTGCACCGCCGGTTTCTCGATGTGGTGAAAAGCGAGCTCGACCGATTGAAGATCGAGGATATCAATAACGTCCAGACCCTGATTCTTTATAATATCGGGCAAGACCAGCTTACCGTCGGCGAGCTGACCAATCGCGGCTACTACCTAGGCACCAACGTGTCGTACAATGTGAAGCACCTGGTGGCGAACGGCTATCTGCTGCAGGAAAAAGCGCCGCACGATAAACGCTCCACCCGCGTGCGCCTGTCGGAAAAAGGTGCCGAGCTGGTCCATAAAATGGAAGCGCTGATTGAGGGCAATGTCGCGGAACTCGATAAGCGTAGCCCGGGACTGACGTTCCTGAACGAAGCCAATAAAGCCATGCACCAGCTCGAGCGGTTTTGGACCGACTATATGAGCCGCCTCTACTAACAAAGGGATATACGATGTTGTTTCGCACCCTGCCCATTCTTGCTTTGGCCATCTGCACCGGTCTTCTGATCGGCGCGCCCGCCCAGGCAAATGATCGCATTATCACTATTGGCACCGGCTCGGTAACCGGGGTTTACTACCCGGCGGGCGGGGCGATTTGTCGCCTGGTGAACCGGGCGCGTAAGGAGCATGGGCTTCGCTGTTTCGTCGAGTCGACCGGCGGCTCGATTTATAACCTGCACGCGTTACGCGACCGCGAAGTGGATTTCGGCATCGTCCAGTCCGACTGGCAATATTCCGCCTACCGTGGCGAGGGGGTTTTTGCAGACGGCCCACCCTACAAAGATTTGCGCTCGGTCTTCTCGTTGCACAGCGAGATGTTTACCGTAGCCGTCAGCAAGAACAGCAACATCGAATCCTTCGCCGATTTGAAAGGCAAACGGGTCAATATGGGCGATCGCGGCTCGGGCATGCGCGCCATTATGCAGGAATTAATGGCATCGAGAGGTTGGACGTCGCATAGTTTTTCGAGTGCGACGGAAATGAAACCGGCCGATGCCGCCACTGCTTTGTGTGAAGGCAAGGTGGACGCCATGGTGTTTGCTGCAGGTCACCCGAACGGACTAATCCAGGAAATTACTGCCGATTGTGGCGCACGCCTCGTGCCTGTTGAGGGTAAAGAGGTCGATAAATTATTGGCTGAAAACCCGTATTACGCCCGCACTGCCATTCCCGGCGGCATGTATAACGGCAATCCGCAAAACACCACGACCTTTGGTGTAAAAGCCACGCTGGTTACCACCGCAACGATGGACGAAGAAGAAGTCTATCAGGTGACCAAAGCGGTGTTCGATAATTTCGACAGCTTTAAAACCCTGCATTTCGTATTTGCCACACTTGAGCGCGAACGTATGGTTTCCGCAGGGTTAATCGCGCCGATTCATCCTGGCGCGCTGCGTTATTACCGCGAGGTCGGGCTGATCAAGGACGATACCGCCAAGAAATAATTCGGGCGTTGTCCCCATATCTGGGTAAAAAACTCGAGTGTTACCGTAAGCTGGAATGCGCTTAAAACGCCCGGCGGTAGGAAAACTCCGCCGCCTCGATAAGCGCCGCTTTTGCGGCCGTATCGGGGAACGGGGCAAGCAGGGCTATTGCTTTCGCCGCGTAATCCTGTGCCCGTTGCAAGGTCGCCTCGCAGCTTTGGTGCTGAGCAAGCAGTCGCTTGGCTTCACTCAAGGCGGCGTCGCTGATCGCATCATCGCCTTCCAGCACATTTTGCCAGAACTGGCGCTCGCTTTCCGCGCCCTGGTGGTACGCCAGCAACACGGGCAGGGTTACTTTCCCATCGCGGAAATCATCGCCAATGGCTTTACCCAGCGCATCTTCGTCGGCCATGTAATCGAGCGCATCGTCGGCCAGCTGAAACGCCATGCCAAGTGCCTGGCCATAATCGCGCATGCGTTCGCGCCATTGCAGTTGACCACTTACCAGCGGCCCAAGCTCGCAGGCCGCGGCAAACAAGGCGGCCGTCTTGGCGGAAATTACTTGCTCATACACCGCTTCAGTGATCGATAAATCATGGCTGACGGTGAGCTGGTGCACTTCACCGGCCGAGATAATCCCCGCTGCGTCGGATAGCACTTTGAGCACATCGAGCGAGCCGTCGGCTACCATCAGCTGAAAGGCCCGACTTAACAGGAAATCGCCCACCAGCACGCTCGATTTATTACCCCAGAGTGCATTTGCGGTGGCTTCGCCACGGCGTAATTTGCTGTCATCGACCACGTCGTCGTGCAGAAGGGTGGCGGTGTGAATAAACTCCACACTGGCAGCAAGGCGAATATGCCGATCGCCGACGTAACCGCAAAGTGTCGCCGCAGCGATGGTAAGACATGGCCGTAAGCGTTTGCCGCCCGCCGCAATCAGGTGCGAGGCAAGATCGGAGATTAACGGAATATCGCTTTTTGCCTGCTCTAGGATCAGCGTGTTGACGCGGGCCATATCGTCCGTCACCAGCGCTTTCAGCGCGGCGAGGTCCGATGTGGCTGGGGCGATGGCAGGAGCAGCAGAAGACATAGCCGCCTTGGTAGCATAATCGCACGCTCAGGCAAGTAATGGATGTTCGGCATCCGGCGCGTTGGGCTTATGCATGGTGGCGAGGGGCCGCACGAAATGCTGAGCGCCATGTTGATAGGCGAGGTAACCGGTGTAGCCGGTAGCGCCCATCGCATCGTCGAACCGCGTGCGGATTTCAGCGCTTACCTCGTTCGGCAAGGCGCGTGCAGTACGGATAATCAGATCGAACTGCTTGGCGGCATTGCGGTCGCGGACAAATCCGTCGAACTGCATATCGCCCAGATGCGACAGCTCGAGCTCAACAATAAAACGTTGCCCTTGCCCACGGCCGGAAGCTTTTTCGCCGCCATCACCGCCCGACTCGTCGCGTACATACAGGCGCGCGTAATCAAGTTGGTTGCCATGCAGCAGGGGCAACATCGTGCCTGCCCATTGATCAATGGGCGAGTTGACGAAAAGCTGCTGCATTTGCATGAAGTCACCACGCAGGCGCGCCGTGGCTTCGGGGAATCTGGCATCCAGCCGTTCGGTGGTTCGGCCGCCCAGCCATTGTCGCAACTCGCCGCCTTTCACCGCCGCCAGGAAAAACAACAAACTACTGGTGAATTTGGGCCCCATCTGCGGCAGGGATTGCAGAAGCTCGCGGCCCAGCGCCGCATCGTCGGAATGGACAAGCCGCACCAACTCCTCAAGTCCCGGCCAGCGCCGCGAGAATACCGAGAGAGGCGAGTCGCTGTCGGTCGTGGCTTCTGCCTCGCCTGGTAATGGAGCAGGGCGCGGCGTGCCGGGCTCTACCTGCAAACTCACCTGACTTTGCAGCGGCAACGGAGCTGTTGTGTATAGCTTCAACGTGCCGAATCCGGTCTGCACGATATTGGCCCCGTCGCGCTCATGGCCGATGACCAGCGCAGGCAGACCCGCAGCGCTAACAGGCGATGGTGGCGGGTTGTTGGCGCTGCTGCCGCCCGGCGATACAGGGGAAGAAGCCGGGACGGGCGGAGCGCTATGCGTCGCCGCGACGAAGTGGCTTGCGGCTGGCACGTTCGTAGCTGAAGCTGACATGGGGGTAGCCGCATAGGGCAAGGGGCGCAGCGCCGATACGTTAGCTGGCATCGCTGCGCTGGGCTGTCCTTGCGCTATACGCGCCGTTTGGGCGTTGGCCATTTCCGCCGATTGCAGGGTAGATGAAGGAGCGCCCGGGGCAGGTGAAGGGACGGCCGCACCCGGTGTAGCGCTGGCTGATGCGGATGTTGTAGCGTGATTCGCGCCCGCCGCGCCCGGCGCGGAAGGTGGTGTCTGTCCCGGCAGCGCAGCGGCTGGTGAGGCTTGACGGGTCAGTAGATGCTGCGGCAATTGCAGCGAGAGTACGCTAACTTTCAGCATCGCGCCGGCTTGCAGCTTGAGTAGCGGTGGCGGAACGGTCAGGGCGGCATTGGGAAAAGCGGTGATAAACGGACTATTCGCGGAGGGTGGCGACTGGTTCAACACCACCCCTTGCAGAAGCGGCTGGGTCGATGGCTGGGCAGGGGTGACGACGCCCGGCGCAGCGCCCGGCGTGCGGCTGAGCAACTGAGAGGGGGCGATGGTGTCCTGTGTTAAACCCCGACTATTGCGGGCGGCGTAATCCTGCGGCGTCACCCCGTCGATGGTGATAATGCGCGCCCGGCTTTCCTGCGTGGTGTCGACGCGGATCACCAGCTCGCTGCCGGTTTTTACAAAGACATCGCTTTTTAGCTGCACATCGCCCAGCGTCGTACGCAGGATAGGATTGTTCTGCGCATCGCGGTTAACCACAAATCCCTCTAGCAAAGTGCCGGGAGCGAGCTTGGCCAGTTGCGGTGGCACCGACGTAGCGTCGCGACCGGGCGAGGAGGTGGCCAGCGGCTGGATGCTGACAATCGGGTTAATCGGCGCGGCTGCGAATTGCTCCGTCATGCTGTTTTATGTGGGTGCATCTTACCCCCGAAGCAGCTTGATCGAAATGGTCGCCGCATCGGAAGCAGCGGTGGTGTGCGGCGCTTTCTCGAGCAGCGAGGATTGGCTGCGAATCGCATCCTTTACCTTGTTATCCTTGCGGATGACGCCAAGCAGCGGCGGCGAGAATTTCAGGAAGTTGGTGGTGGCGCGGTTAATGGCGGCATAGGTTTGCTCGCCTTCTTTTTGCGATTGCGCCTGGTTGACCACCACATGCACTTCGGGCGGATTCTCGCGGGTGATGCAAAGCTTGATAAAGGCGTACGCATCCGTCAGCGAGGTGGGCTCGTCGGTCAACACCACCACCACGCGGCTGGCGATTTGCGACATTACCTGCACATGCTGCTCGATCCCCGCTCCCAGATCGATAATCACGTAGTCGTAGTGGGTGGCTAGCTCGAGCAGCTGTTGTACAGCGGGCTGCATGCGTGCGCCGCCGAGCCCGGCCAGCGAGGTTGAGCCCGAGCGCCCGGCGAGAATATCGAACTTGCCCGGCTCGTAATGGGTGATCGCTTCGTTCATTTTACATTGACCGGCAAAGACCTGTCCCAAATCGCGTTTGGGAGTCAGGCCAAGCTGAACATCGACATTCGCCAGGCCGATATCGCCATCGAAAAGCAAGGTACGGCGGCCGGCGCGGGCGAACAAATGCGCCAGTGTGATCGAGAACCAGGTTTTGCCGACACCGCCTTTACCACTGGCAACGGCGATAATATTGTCGCCCCGGCCGAGGGAGGGGGTAGTGGATTGCGGTT
>DITH01000137.1 GCA_002422745.1 Alphaproteobacteria bacterium UBA6189 | reverse complement strand
GCCAGCTCGGCCTGGTCGCGCAGGCCGGCAAAATAGGTGGTGAGCATGAGCTTCACGCCGGATTTTGCCAGCTCGGCATAGGCGTGCTTATAGCCTTCCTTCATGGCATCGCAGATATCTAGTGCCAGGTAGGGCTCGTCGATCTGTACCCATTCGGCACCCGCCGCTTTAAGCTCGGCCAGCAGTTGGCTGTAAACCGGAAGCAGCTTTTGCAGCAACGCCTTACGGTCGCCGGCTGCATCGCCATGGAACTTGCCGAGAGCGATGTAGCTGAGCGGGCCAACCAGCACCGGGCGGGTGTCGATGCCCAGCGCTTTGGCCTCTTTATATTCCTGCACGAAATAGCTGTTCGGGGTAAGGCTGAATTCCGTCGCATCGGTGAATTCGGGAACAATATAATGGTAGTTGGTATCGAACCATTTGGTCATTTCGCAGGCGACGACATCGACGCCGTCTTTCTGGTGGCCGCGCGCCATGGCGAAATACAGCGTAAGCGGGTCGCCATCCTTCAGGCTTTCGTAGCGTGCGGGGACGTTGCCAAACACCTGGCTATGGCCGAGCATATGGTCGTAGAAGGTGAAATCGCCGCTCGGGATGTAATGAATGCCGGCATCTTTTTGGCGCTTCCAGTTTTCGGCCTTGATCTGGCTGGCGACGTCGCGCAGTGCATCCACCGACATCTCGCCTTTCCAGTAGCTCTCGAGAGCTTTTTTAAGTTCGCGCTGCGCGCCGATGCGGGGGAAACCGAGATTTGCGGTGGTGACCATTGAGAAACTCCATTTGTGTCTGCGCGTTGCCATATTGATCCCAAACACGCGCATGGTTGTGCCAAATTGGGCCAACCGGTGTAGCACGGCACATGGAGAGTGCAAGCGAATCTGCGGGTTGTTTGGGGCTTATTTCGCGGCTTATTTCGCGCGGCTGAGCAGCGCCATCAATAAGCGCCACAGCACCCAGGCATTTAGGCTATGCCAGAGGAAATGCGTGCCGATGGGCAGGCGCGCGCAAATATCCATATCGATGGTGCGAAACACCAGCGACGCCGTCCAGACCGCGACGATGGTGGCAAAGACCCGGCCCAACGCCGCATCACGCCGCCAAAGCATCACGGTTATGACGACCAGGGTCAGGTAGGTGGGGATATACATGACGGTGCCGTTGAGCGTATCGGGCGGCAGGGTCGCCTGCGCCAGCACGCTGATTGCCGTATAAAGCAGCCACCACATGGCTACCTGCAGCCAAGTGAGCTGGAACAGGCGGCGCAGGGCGGCAACGAGGTAGATATGGATGAACAGGGTGATGGGAATCACATCCATCAGCACCGTGTCGCCGCGGGGGGCGATGTGCCATAGGCCCGAGCCGACCGCGATACCGGCCAGTGACGCCAGCAGCAGCCAGAAATCGATGCGCCGCTCGCGCAGCCCGGCGCGGCCCAGCGCATACGCACCGAGAATGGCGGCGGCGAAGAAGAACAGGTTGGTGGCGGCGTTGAGCGGTTCACCCCAGATGCCGGGATCGCCCGCCCGCTCGCAGTAGGCATCGAGATAGGTGAGTGTGGTTTGGTCCATCGTTGCCCGCCCGGTTAGATCGCGCTGGAATNNTTCAGCGTGTGCCAGAGGAAATGCGAACCGAAACTAAATATACCGCAGATTTCGCGATCGATCGCCCGGGCGAAAAGCGAGCATACCCCAATAATCGCCGCCAGCATAAAATGCTGCGAACTCGGCCGGGCGCGCAAATGCAGGTGGATGGCGATGACGATCAGCGCCACCATACTGGACAGGTAGCCGATCGAATCGTTTAATGCCTGGGGAAACTGGCTGACCAGCATATGCGTGCCGCCGACAAAGGCGATAAAGCAGACGGTCGCCTGGAATAAATTGCACCGCCCGATGCGAAACAGCACGCTCCAGAAATAAATCACGATGAACAGTACAATCGCCAACGTGTCCATCAGCTCGGTCGTCGGGCTCGGGAAGGCGTGAAAAATAATCGAATTCGTGCCGATGATGAAACACAGCACCGTGAGGGCGTGAATATCCCAGATCCAGCGGCGTTCCAGATCCTCGTGCCGGTGATAAAACCGGTAAATGGAAATCGCCACGATGATAAACGCCGCCGATGAAATCACGTTCAACGGTTCGGCATACCAGCCATGGCTGTGGCGTTCGCACACACCATACCAGTGACTTAACGGGGCGGATTGCAAGGGGTCCATTCCCCGAGATTACCAGAAAACCGTTACCAGTTCCTTAAGAAAATTCAGCCCCTTATGCTGCAACGCAATGCGGGGCGCTATTGCGCGACGTCGGCAATGGCCTTGACCGAGCCATGGTAGAAATAGAGGCCGAGCCCGATGGTAAAGATAAAATCGCCATAGAGCGCATGCTCCAGCGAGACCAGCGCGAGGGATTTGCGCCGGGCATACGTCATGGCGAAAATAATACCACCCACCGCGCACAGCAACGGCGCTACCCAGTTTTGGAAAATAATATGGGCCAGGCCGAACGCCAGCCCGCTGGCGAGGATCATCATCTCCTGCGTTTTAAAAATATGCTTGTAGCGCTCAAAGAAGAACAGGCGGAAAATCACTTCCTGCGGCAGCACCGAGATCAGCGGGTAGAGCAGCATCACCACTGCCCAGAACGCGGGTTTCTCGAGCACGAAGCCGAACAGGCGTTCGGGTAGCAGCACCAGCGTAGCGACCGTGAGGAAAATGGCACAAATAGCGAAGCGCCGCAGCAGCGGCGCCAGGCTGGCGCGGTTAATTTCGCCCCAATGCCAGGCCTGGCGCAACGTTTCGCCGGTGGTGACGCGGTGAACGATGGCGCAGTACATCGCCACCCCCCACAGAATGGGGATCATGTAGCGGATGAGGTGAAACTCGTAAATTGCATAGGGCAGCACCAGCATCATCAGTGCCAGTTCCACCGCGATATAGGGTTTTGAGGAAAGCCATTTCATGGGCGTAACGTGGCGTATTTACCGGTAATTTCAAGTGCGGATAAAAAAGTTTGCGTTGAAAAATCCTTTATGGCATAGAAGCCGCCTGCCCTAAATCGGCAGTTACTACGGTATTCCGCGATAGCTCAGCGGTAGAGCAATCGACTGTTAATCGATCGGTCGCTGGTTCGAATCCAGCTCGCGGAGCCATTTCTTTCCAAACACCAGAAATCCAGCAAATCCGCCGCTCACCCAATTCGAGTGCGGCTTTGCTGTAACTTGCACTTTTCGTGAAATCATTGATTTTCCTAGGAACTAGCTGGTTCGTATCCAGTTGGGGTCATTTAGAGGAGATCAGTATGTTAGATAAGAAATTTGATGAAACAGTTGCAAACTGTATAACGGATTGGGTGAAAAGAGAGGTGCCTACAGCCACCGAACTGGAAGCGATAGAAGCCGGTTACAGAGTGGTTGAGTTAATACATCTGATACGACGTATCGAGGAGAAGCATGGACAAAAAAGCCATCTCGAAGAAGCTGGATAGAATCAGCAGAGCGCTTTTGGAAGCTAAAACGTTTTATGAAATGTGGTGGGTTTTACGTGGCCCTACTCGTCCGAAGTATGTCGACATCATGAATGAATATGGCTCTTACTCAAGAGCTCTAATCACCACCACTTTCTACACAACGGTCATCGCTCTCTATAAAGTAACGGACAAGCGCAGCCACAACTTGGAGGATGTATTCAAATCTCTTCCAACGGATAAGTTCACAGTGGATGACGTTCAATCGTATCGAGCAGTTATGGCTAAGCATAAGAAGATCATTAAAGCAGTCGGCATCCTGCGCAACAATGCGTTTGGCCACAACTCTGTAAGCCTAGACTATGATGCCGCATTCACAAAAGCGGGCTTTGTCCCAAATGAATGCAAAGAATATATTGCAGACCTAGTTACTATGATCTGCGCGATTTACTCCAAACACGAGAATTTAGTTCATGAAGCCTTTTTCAAAAGCAAAGCAGCCGATGAATTGGAAAGCGTTTTTCAAGAATTGATGAATCATGCCGCCAAGGCAGGATAGCACTTTCTTATAGCTATAATTTCCTGTCTAAGCGCTGGTAAGGTTCTGAACCTGTCCAATAGGGGGAGCCAACCAACAAAAGCCACCCTCGCGGTGGCTTTTTTGTTGGTTGGTTCTGGGTTTGCTGGAGCGAACCCGCGAAGCGGTTCGCGCCGACGCTTAGTGAGGCGTAGCCGAACTTAGTAAGGCAACGAGGCGAAGCCGAGACAATCCAGCTCGCGGAGCCATTTTCTAAAGTGAGCGCAGATGCTCAATAGAACAATGAAATATAACATTATTATCGGCTCGAGTTCGGACTTTTTAGCGCCTATTAAGCGTGAACTGTAAATTAGCCAAGCTTTCCGGTTTATTCTTTTCGACAGTTTGAGGATCGAAGAATCCAAGGCGCTTTGTTTTAGTATCCCGCCCTACCACATGAACACCGGCGGATTGATTCTCGATATGCTCAAGCGTGAATTTTAATGCCTCCACCGCATCGCTTGGATGTTGCTGCGCCATAGAAAGCGGCACCATTGCGCCAGTGAATACGACGGTCTTATCCGTATCCTTTAAAAGGTCTTGGAGCATCGTTGCGTTCCGTGTCATCGCATCCGTACCGTGCGTCAGGACAAAGTGGCGATGCGGGTCTTCTTTAATCATTTCAGCCAGTGCCTGCATGTCTTCCTGAGTGAATTTTTGGCTGTCTTTGACAAAACTGTCTTCTTGCCATTTACCCCACGAGAACCCGTCAACTTTATCACCACCGGAAATGCTAGCGACCGTCCGCATGATTAGGCTTTTATCACCTTTGAGCGTATCCACCATTTCTGGAGGATGATAAGGGTCTGTATAAGGCTCGGAGTCGATTGTTCCACCAGCCCGAATCAGCAAGACGCGATTGTTCATAGAAACTCCATTCTCTGCGCTTAACTTATCATGTGGACTTTACGAAACATATGAAAGTTTACTGCCATTAGATTTAAAGCAATCAGCTGCCACTCAATACGCGGAGTATAATGCGACACGGCGCTTCGCGCGGTCGCGCATTACTTGCCGGGGCTTTTTTCCTGGTGCCTGCCGATGGCGTTGAACCATTCGAAGGTACGAGCGATGCTTTTTTTCTCAGGTTCGTAGGGCAGTTGAGGCAACGGCTCTTGCTGTTGCATCTGCCGCAGCCGGTCGATCGCTTCGCGGAAGTTAAAGAAATTGGCTTTGCTTTGCTGGGTTTTCTCGTGCAGCGCCATACCGCCCAACAATTCGTAGGTGCGCGGCATGATGGGCCAGACACTGATCGATTGATCGTCCTGAATCGTTTTCAACAAACGGATATCCCTGCTTAGCACAAGGGGCTGGTATGCTTTGCCATTCGCCTTGCCCTGGTCGCTGATACATTGGCTGAGGGTATGCACGCTGCGCCTGCCCCAATCCACCTTATCCGGATAGGTACGTACCCGCTCGGCAAGATTATCGAGCACCGCGCCGGTGGGGGGATAGAATTCGCGCGTTGCGCTACGGCGGATCCCATCGGGCATGATGTCGGATATACGCGCTTGCGTATCGACGATGACCACCCCGCCCCGCCCCGCTTCGAGTTCGCCTGCCTTCATCATCGCATCGATGCTGGGATAGGTACGCAATTGCCCCTGCTGCTGCGCCGTTTGCAGCCAGTTATATAGTCCGAGCGAACCTTCTTTTTGCACCATGCAGGGCGCGATTCCTTCCGGTATCTGCCAATGATCGGGCGTTTCTCCGGCGAGGTCGAGGCGTCCGACCGTGAGGGGAATCAACTCGCGCAGAACGTCCCGTGTGAGCACAATGGTGCGCCCCTGGCCGAGCTTTTGCATCAATTCCGTAAAGGAATAGCTCTGATGCGTGGCGCTGTTGGGCAGGGTGTTGGGCATCTGCTCCACGGCGATTGCCAGTTCGAGCAAGGCCGATGTATCGGGTAGCACTACCGGTATCGGGGTCGTTGGAAGCCGCCCCACCTTTGTGGCATACCGCATGGTTTCATTGGGTTGCTGCATGTTCTCTCCTCGGCCAGGGTGATACCTGGCGTATTTTCTTGCGATTATACGTGTGTCGCACCGCAGGGAGCATGACATTCGCGTGACATTTTCCTATAGCGTTGGCCCCCGTCCACCGCATCGACCTTTTATCTGCTGACGCGCAAGGTGAGCGCTATGGAGCAGCAGCCATTCCTCATCAGCGGCACGTCGGGATTCAGCTACCCGGATTGGAAGCGAGGGTTCTATCCCCGGCTCGGCCATGAGATCGCATATTATGCGCGGCACTTTCACACGGTGGAGGTCAATCAGACCTTCCATCGACTGCCAACGCCGCAGTTGCTGGCCAGCTGGGCCAAACGTACCCCGGCCAATTTCACCTTCGCCGTGAAGGCCTGGCGGGGCATTACGCATGAAGGAAGGTTGCGCGACCTCGAGGCGCTGGAGGATTTTCTGCAGCCGCTGCGTCACCTGGGCGCCAAATGCGGGCCCATTTTATTTCAACTGCCCAAAAGCCTGACGGTGGACGAAGCGTTGCTGGCCGATTTCCTCGCCGCGTTGCCGCGGCATCATCGCTATGCCTTCGAGATGCGGCATGAAAGCTGGCATACCGACAAGGTGCATGGGTTGCTGTTCGACGCGCACGCCGCCCTGGTGCACGTGCATTGCAAAGGATGGACGCCGCGCACCTACACCGCGCCGTTTGCCTACCTGCGCATGAACGGCACCAAGGGGCTTTATCGCGGCACCTATGTCGATGTCTTTTTAAAGCAGCTGCTGCGTTCGCTCGAGCATCATGCGCTCGAGCAGGTCTATGTGTATTTCAACAATACTAAAGAGGGGCTAAGCGCCCTGCAAAATGCCAGCGCGCTCCAGCATTATGCGCTGCATGCCCGCAATGCCCGGTATGGCTGACACAGCCACGGCTGCTGGAGCTTACGCGCTGGCGCGGCGCAGTCGGTCGTTAATCGCCTCGCCTATCCCTTCGGCCGGGATGGGCATGACCGCAATGGCGCTGTGGGATGGATCGTCGAGCGCCCGTAGATGGGCGAAGAGCTGCGATGCCGCTTCGACGAGATCGCCGCGCGCCGAAAGGTTGCGCATCGCCGCGGCACCCGCCAGGGGCGATGGTCCAAACGCAAGGAGGGCTTCCTGAGGGCCGACGCTGGTAGCGTTCACCCGCACCGGAATGCTCGGCGCGTAATGCGACGCCAGTTGCCCCGGCGAGCGGATGGCGCTTCCGGCACCCGCAATCGCTACGCTGGCCTGCGGATCAAGTCCGCGCACTACATACTGAATCATCGGCAGGGTGATACTACCGGGACGCAAAATCGTTGGCACCTCGCCGGATAGGTCGAGTACGGTCGACTCGATGCCATGTTGGCACGGCCCTCCATCGATCACGAGTACGGCATCGCCGAATTCATCGCGCACATGCTGGGCAGTCGTTGGGCTTACACGGCCGGAGTGGTTGGCGCTTGGCGCGGCCAGCCCGCCGCCCCACGCACTCAGCAACCGATGCGCCACCGGATGCGCCGGGCAGCGGAGGGCGATGGTATCGCCACCGGCTGAAACGAGCTCGCTGGCGGGGCAATCCACACGGCGCTTTAGCACCAGCGTGAGTGGTCCCGGCCAATAATCGGCGGCTAGGGCGTCGGCCAGCTCCGTCCATTCGCCATAGCGTTCGGCGGTGGCAATATCGGCCACATGCACAATGAGCGGGTTGAATTGGGGACGGTCTTTCAACTGGTAGATGCGGGCCACGGCGGCCCCATCGGTCGCATCGGCGGCAAGCCCATAGACCGTTTCCGTCGGCATCGCGACAAGTCCACCCGCTTTCCAAACGGTTAAGGCCTTATCCACAATGGTCACATCAATATCTGGTATTTCCGGCGGTTTCATTGACAATATATAGTGTTGCGCCTACATTTAACCCGAGTCGCTCGGCAAGTCCGAATTCTTGTGTCAAAGAAGTGTTTTTCCCCGAGGTTGTCCGTTGGTAGCACGCGTCATTACAGTTGCACAGCAAAAAGGCGGGGCCGGTAAAACGACCATGGCCGCCCATTTGGCAGTGGCGTGGGCCAACCAGAAACGCAAAGTGGCGATTATCGATACCGACCCGCAGGGTTCGCTTACCCAATGGTACAAGGTACGCGAATCGGTGCTGGGTGAAGATGGCGCGAACATCACGTTTGCCGCGATTTCCGGCTGGCGTGTACGCAGCGAAATCGACCGGCTGAAATATACCCATGATATTATTGTGGTCGATTGCCCACCCCATACCGAGGCCGAAGCCCGAAGCGCCGTGCGCGCGGCCGACCTGGTGGTGATCCCGCTGCAGCCAAGCCCAATGGATGTCTGGGCAACGAGCGCGACGATTCAGATCTGCAAACAGGAAAAAGTGCCGGTGAAAATGGTGCTTAACCGCGTGCATCCCCAAGCCAAGCTGACAGAGGCGATTTCCGGCGACATGGTCGGGTTGGCCGGCAACCGGTTCGGCAATCGTGTTATTTTCGCCGGTGCGCTGATGCATGGGCTGGGTGTCACAGAAGCGGCGCCCAACAGCATCGCGGCCGATGAAGTGCGCGCCTTGGGCAAGGAAATCATGACCTACCTCAACCGCAAAGCGGCCGACGCTAAGAAATCCGCCTAATATAATAAATAGGAGCTGGTGATGGCTGCGCCCGAAACACTTTTTTACAGCACCCATAACACGCCCATCGGCACCTTGTTGCTGGTGGCCAGCGGCCGTGCCTTGCGGGCGATTCGCCTGCTCGATACGGGGGCGGATGCCTATCAGCAAGCCGCGGCACTGTACCCGCATGCCAGCATGACACCGTTGGAGAGTTATTTCACCAGTCTTCGCCCGGCGCTCGATGCGTATTTCCGCAGCGAAGCCCCCCTTACCCTTCCCTACGAATTGGCTGGTGGCACGCCGCTGCAACGCATGGTGTGGCTGGCGCTGACCAAAATTCCCTATGGTGAAACGATCAGCTATTCCATGCTGGCTGATCGCGTTGGATTTCCGCGTGCGGTGCGGGCTGTGGCTTCGGCGTGCGGTGCCAATCCATTGCCACTCGTCATCCCCTGTCATCGTGTCGTCGCTAAAGATGGCACGCTGGGTGGATTTTCGCTGGGCGGGCTGGCAGTGAAAGAGCAGCTTCTGGCGTTGGAGGCAACTGCCGGAGCAGTGCAGGCGCAAGTGGCCTAACGCTAACGGCCTTTACCAGCACCAGGTGCGCTGCCCAAGGGCGCAAAGAGCTCTTCAACATCCTTACAGCGCATAATGACCGTATCCAACTGGTGGGCGAAGCGATTGATCTGTGTTTCCCATCGGCTCTCCGCCGTACGCAAACTTTCCTCTGCACTTTTAGCTTGCTTATAATCTTTGGTTACGAGGCTGTTTGCCCAGCGTTCGTTTAAGTTTTGGCAGGTACTCAAATCCTCCTGAAGCTGGGCAAGGTTAATCCTCTCTACCGGCGAAACGATATCCATGTTCAGGAAATTATATAGCGGTGCCGCCAGCTCCATAAAAAGCTGATTGTTGTCTTTAACCGTTAGCTTATCGCGTTGCGCCAGAGGCGGTTCGGCCTGCTCCAACAGCTGCGTCATCTCCTGCTGCAGCATGCCTAGTTCCAACAAAAAATCCCGCTGAATATTGATGTATGTAAACTGCTGAAGACGCGACGCATGTTCCAGATTGATAACGCGAAATATAAGCTCTTTCAGCGTTTTGTCGGTGCTTTCTTTCCCACTCTGAGTGGGCAGTTCTTTTTTACTCTTTTGCGTTTCACGCTCAAGGTCCATACTATGCTGCGACGCCCGCGCGATATCCTGATAAAAAACCACCCCGGCCGACTGCAGGCGGCTCAGCAATTCCTTCATATGCGCATGGCCTGCTTCATCGAGATAGTAAAGATTCTGAATCCTCGGATGCACGCTACTCCCCCGGCACACGAGCATCGATGGCCAGGGCGTGCAATCCCGCATCGAGCAGGGGCTTTAACGCGGCATAGACTGCACGGTGCCGCGCGACGCGGCCCATACCCTTGAAATGGACGCTGGTAACCCGCACGGTAAAATGCGATTCGCCGCCTGCCCGTGCCCCGGCATGGCCGGCATGTTTGGCCGAATCATCGACCACCTCCAGCGCGTTCGGAGCGAACGCGTCATTCAGTAAGGTGTGGATTTGCTGTGCAACACTTGCCATGAGCCAGGCTTAGACCATAGATAGAAGACATGGCCAAACGAAAAAAATCGGAAGAACTTCAGGACAGCGGCTTTGGCTGCGCCTGGCCAGGCTGCGATGCGCCGGGAAATTTCCGTGCACCGCGGTCGCGCCAAAATTTGCACGATTACCAATGGCTGTGCGAAGGCCATATCCGCGAATTCAACAAAAACTGGAATTATTTCGAGGGCATGAGCCAGGAAGAGATCTACGCCTTCCAGAAAGAGGCCACGCTCGGCCATCGTCCGACCTGGCGGGGCGATCGTTTGGGGGCCGACGCCCAGCACAAACTGGAAGAGGCTTTTGTCCGCATGTTTAGCGACGGTCAGGCCCGCGACCATGTCGCCAGCGCCAAACCGATCAGCGCAAAATCAAAAGATGCGCTGGCGATGCTTGACCTCGCCCACCCGAGTGATAAGCCCGCTATTAAAGCGCAGTACCGCGAGCTGGTGAAAAAATACCATCCCGATGTGAATACGGGCAATCAGCGCGCGGAAGACACGTTTAAACGAATCACCGCCGCCTATCATTACCTGATGGCGCATTATGTGGAGTAACCCATGGTAAAGTTTCCTACCCGTTTCGCGTCGATGGTCGCCCTGCTGCTGCTTTCGGGCTGTATCATCGTTGAGGATTTCGGCGCTGCCTGGAAAGATTCCTCGGCCGATCCGTGTTTGAGCAAACTGGCCGAGACGATTTACGCCACGGAGTATCGCCGTAATCCGGAAGGGCTGGCGATGGACACGCTCGCCCATGGCTGGACGCTGGAAGGCAACACCTACCTGTTACTGAAAAAAGAGCCTGAGGATGTAGGCGGGCGACTCTACCGCTTCGCCGTACAGAACGGTATTTTCCAGCGCTTCCGCCTCGACCCCGCCATGCGTGACCTGTTCGAGCGGGAATACCCCAATGCCCCGGTGAGCCTGAAACGCGATACGGTAAAGTTGGAAACCCTGAATGCCGACACGGAAGCGCTGCTGACCGATATCGCCAACAAGCGCGAGTACTGGCAAATTGAGGAGCAAAGCCTGTATAATGTCGTTCGCAACCCTGCTTGCCGGTTCGATGACCGCGATTTAAGCAAAGAGGAATAAATGAAAAAGAAATCCCAGGAAGCCGTCACTACCCCGGCAGATTTTGAGCAAACCCCAGCGAAAAAAGCCAGCACCGAAAAGCTGTTTGGCTTCGCCTCGACACTTAAGCCCGTGGCATTCGCCGAGCCACACCCTCTTACCCCCGCGATAGATGAGAGTTACCAGTTCGACCAGGCCACCACCGAGGCGATTCTTGCCGGGTTTATCCATAACCGCCGCGTGTTGGTGCAGGGCTATCACGGTACTGGGAAATCCACCCATATCGAACAGGTAGCGGCGCGCCTGAACTGGCCGTGCATCCGCATCAACCTTGACAGCCACATCAGCCGGATCGATCTGGTGGGCAAGGACGCGATCGTCCTGCGCGACGGCAAACAGGTAACCGAATTTCGCGAGGGCATTCTGCNNTGGCCCTGCATCCGCATCAACCTCGATTCGCATATCAGCCGCACCGATTTGATCGGCCGCGACGCGATCGTGCTGCAGGAAGGCAAGCAGGTGACCCAGTTTCAGGAAGGCATCATCCCGTGGGCACTGCGCCGCCCGATTGCACTGGTGTTCGACGAATACGACGCCGGCCGGCCTGACGTGATGTTCGTGATCCAGCGGATTCTCGAAGCGCAGGGCAAGCTTACCTTACTCGACCAGAACACGGTGATCACCCCGCACCCGTATTTCCGTATTTTCGCCACGTCGAACACGATCGGGCTTGGCGACGCGACGGGGCTTTACCACGGCACCCAGCCCATCAACCAGGGGCAGATGGATCGCTGGAATATTGTGGCGACGCTGAATTACCTGCCAGCGGCGACAGAAGAAAAAATCATCACCGCAAAACTGCCGACGCTAAATACACCGAAAGGCAAGAAGCTGGTGGCGCAAATGGTAGCCATGGCCAACCTGACGCGTGAAGGGTTCATGAATGGCGATATCTCGACCGTGATGAGCCCGCGCACGGTGCTGAGCTGGGCCGAAAATACCGAAATTCTTAGCAACAGCGACCGTGCGTTTCGCCTTTCATTTCTCAATAAATGCGACGAAATGGAACGGCCGACCATCGCCGAATATTACCAGCGTTGTTTCGATGTGGATTTGATGGCGACCGCTGCCTAGCCCGCGACAGGAGACCGGCATGCTCTATCTTTTTATCAAGGCAACGGTTTCCGGCCTTATCGTGATGGCGGTGTCGGAGATTGCCCGGCGTAGTCCATCCATCGGTGGCCTGATCGCGTCCCTGCCGCTGGTTTCCGTGCTGGCTGTGATATGGCTCTGGCGCGATACCGGCGATACGTCGCGCGTCGCCGACCATATGGAAGCCACCTTCTGGTTTGTGCTACCCACCCTGCCGATGTTTCTTGCGTTTCCCGCCTTGCTCCGCGCCGGTATGGGGTTCTGGTTTTCTTTGGGAGTGAGCTGCCTGCTAACCATTGCTCTGTATGCATTTACATTATGGCTGCTGCCGCGTGTGGGATACAAACTATAGAATGAAACCATTTTCCCTCAGCGCTGAAAAAGAATTCCTCACGCGGCAAGCCGAGCTGGCGCAGGCCGTTTCGGGTAAGCAGGAATTGTCGGTGACGCTGGGACTCAACCGGGTGGCGGATGAGCCACTGAGCCAGCGCGAATCGATCATGGTATTTAAACTGCTTGATGGCGAGCCGGACGTGATCGCCCGCCATGTGCGCGGCCAGGTCGATCTGGCGGCACTGGCGCATAAATTCCATCGTGAGGAAACCCACCAGCAGCAGCGTCCGCTCGACCCGCGGGCCAGCGCCATGTTCGATGCGCTCGAGCAGGTACGGCTCGAGGCCGTAGGCACGCCCGCGATGCCGGGTATGGCAGCCAATCTGGCCGAGCGGTATGAGATTGCCTTTCGCTTGCATGGGTACGATCGCATGAGCCCGCAGGCCGAACTACCGCTGGCCGACATCGCGGCGATGATCGTGCGCCAGGCCATTACGGGGCGCAAGCCTCCGGCCACCATTCAGCGGCTGGTGGCGCTAGGCCGTCCGTTGGTGGAGGCGCAGGCTGCCAAATATTTTGGCCAGCTGAAAGCCCAGATCACTGATCAGGCGGCGTATGCCCGCACCGTGCAACAGGTACTGTACGACCTGCAGCTGCTCACCCACCGTCCGGTAGCGGAAAGCACGCCCGAAGGCAGCAGCGAGGAAGCGCCCGAAGCCGCCGGGCAGCATTACAACGACAGCGATGCCGAGGATGAGGAAAACCCCATGCAGTCGTTACGCCACAGCAAAGAAGGCGACCAGCAGGAAGCAGATAGCGAGGAACGTGCATCTTCCGAAATGGATGGCGACATGGACCAGATGGAAGCTCCGGTGGAGAAAGCGCCGCGCGCCTTACCCAACCGGGGCGACATGCTGTTTGGCGAAGTACCGCCCTACCATGCCTACACCACCGCCTACGATGAAATCATCGAGGCCGACGCGCTGGCCCCGGTGGAAGAACTCAACCGGCTGTTCGACCAGTTAATGCAGAAAGTGAAGCAATACCATACCGTCACCAGCCGGTTGGCGACGCGCCTGCAACGGCTGCTGCTGGCGCAACAGACGCGGCAATGGATCTACGAGCTCGACGACGGAATGATCGATAATGCACGGCTGGCGCGGATTGTGTCGCGACCGGATTTAACGGATATTTACAAGATCGAAAAGGACACTGATTTTCGCGATACGGTGGTGACGCTGCTGATCGACAATTCAGGCTCCATGCGCGGGCGGCCGATCAGCATCGCGGCGATCAGCGCCGACATCATGGCGCGCACGCTGGAACGGTGCGGGGTCAAGACCGAGATATTGGGCTTTACCACGCGGGCGTGGAAGGGCGGGCAGGCGCGCGAGTCGTGGCTGCAGGCCGGCAAGCCGCCCAATCCGGGACGTCTCAACGATCTGCGCCATATCATCTACAAGTCGGNNGAACGCTGCGGCGTGAAGGTGGAAATTCTCGGTTTTACCACGCGCGACTGGAAGGGCGGTTTCGCCCGCAAAGCGTGGATGGAAAGCGGGCGCAAAGCCGACCCGGGACGGCTCAACGATTTGCGCCATATCATTTATAAATCGGCCGACCAGCGCTTAAATCGCGCCCGGCGCAATCTCGGTTTGATGCTGAAAGACGGCATTCTGAAAGAGAATATCGATGGCGAGTCGATTCTCTGGGCGGTGCAACGGCTGCGCGCCCGGCGCGAGCAGCGCAAAATACTGATGGTAATTTCCGACGGTGCACCGGTCGATGACTCCACCTTATCCTCAAACTCCGGCGGCTATCTCGATCAGCATTTGCGTCAGGTGATCGCCAGTGTCGAAAAGCCAGGCGATATCGAGCTGCTGGCTATCGGTATCGGCCACGATGTCACCCGCTATTACAGCCGCGCCGTCACCTTGCACGATGTTGAGCAACTGGGCGATACGATGCTGAAGGAAATCACCCGCCTGTTCGCCCGCGAGGATAGCCGGTTGATTCGCAAGCAGCAGCGCAAACGCGCCGCGTAGCGGTTTTACCTTCGTTATCTTTGGTTAGAATTCGTGAGCAGATTTTGCCGCGCATTTGAGCTATTTTTAAGAGGTCGTTAACGCACTGGCGGTAGAGTGAACCTGTCACTAACCGATAAGGAGCAACGTATGCCCAATTCACCGATGATTAAATCTCACTGGCGCAAACTGGTCGATTCATTCCGGCAAGCCTCGTATGCGGCACGCATGCCGGAATATGTTCAGATCACTGAACGGGCCCAGAATTACCGTTATTACCGGTAACCGCTCATACGACGCATCGTATGCCATGAAAAAGGCGCCAAGCGGCGCCTTTTTTATTATCTCCTACAAAAAAGGGCGCTGAAAAGCGCCCTTCTTCACTCATCCTGCTGGAGTTACGCCGCGGCTTTCGCCAGCTCGCGCGCTTTCAGGATACGTTTTTTCAGCGTGCGCGCCTCTTCCGAGAGCGATTTGCTGTGAGTGTTCACAAGGTAGTTATCGAGGCCGCCATTATGGTCGATGGTACGCATGGTGCTTGCGGTAATACGCATACGGATGGTTTGACCCAGCGCGTCGGACTGCAGCGACACTTGCTGCATGTTCGGCATAAAGCGGCGCTTTGCCTTGCGATTCGAGTGAGAAACGGTGTTGCCCGAGAGCACACCCTTGGAAGTGATTGCACAACGTCTTGCCATAGCCGAAACCCTTTCGTGTTTTTGTCGTCTATTTTTGTGGTAAAGTAGGCCTATCGTAAGCCCTGCATGAGGGGCTCTCTACGCTATTGCGCCGCACAAGTCAACCCTTGCGCCTTAAAAATCGTCGATGGGCACCAAATAATATTTCACACTGTATAGATGTGATAAGGGCGACGATTGTAACAAAAGCTTCATCCTGCTTGTTTTA
Organism: Alphaproteobacteria bacterium UBA6189; assembly: GCA_002422745.1. Classification (GTDB taxonomy): domain Bacteria; phylum Pseudomonadota; class Alphaproteobacteria; order Rickettsiales; family UBA3002; genus QFOX01. Next base: position 2,237 of record DITH01000137.1, on the reverse strand, counting down.
TGGTCGTTTATGATGGAAATAGAGGAAATCGACCCATAATTCACATTTATGTAGTGTTAAATGAAGTCCGATACTAGCTGGCGCTATCAATGGCCGTCATCACGCGTGATTGCGCGGGTGGATACGCGTGCGCATGGGCCGGATGAAATCGTCGCCTATCTCTATGCCGCGCCAGACATTACCGATGCCGCGCAACTGAAACATGTCCGCCAGCAATTACTCGCACAGGGCTGGGCGTCGTCGCCCGTACGGCAGGACGGTCAGTTTGCGCTGCGTGTTACCGGCATTCCGAACGATCAAACGCTGCTCGACCTGCTGCGCACCCAGCGGTTAGTCGAGGGCGAGCCCAACCGCACCTCGCGCGCCGCCCCCTCGCCCCGCGGGCTCGATGCGATTCGCGCCCAGAGTCTTCGCAGTTCGGCGATGTTTTATGCGCTGGGTGATCTTTTGTTTCTCGTATCCGGCGTTATGCGCAGCCGTGAAAAAGGCAAAACGGATTATGGCCAGATCGGTACCGGCGCCTCCTTCCTCACCGGGGATGTGCTGCTCAGCGTGTTCGGCGGGCATAACGAGTCGCGCCAGTTGAAATCGCTGCTCGGCGATCTCAAGCATCATTTGCAGGAAAAAGGCGTGGCAATTCCCGATGCCTCCACCCTCACTGCCGAGACGACCGCCAAGCCAGGCGGTTTTTTGGAAACCATCTTCGATTTCATGCATACGCATATCAACACCATCAAGATCATGGCCGAAATTTTGGGCGGCGCGGCGTATGTCAAAGCGGGCATGACACAAAATAACGACGAGAAAAAGATTGCCGGGGCGGTGATTGTCACCGGCTGGCTGGGGGCATTATTAGTGAAGGAAAAGAAAACCGATCCGCAGGCGTTGGCCTTTGCCAGCCCCGGTGAAAAAATTATGGCAAAAATTCAGGAAAAGCCGCTTCAACTGGCGGGCGGGGCCGGGCTAATTCACAATGCTATCAGCACGTACGGCGCGTTTAAAGAACGCAACCGGTATTTACACCCCGAGCGGCATACCGATACTGGTTCAAAAAACTATGCATGGGATCTGGCCGGCATCAGCGCCATGTTGCTGGGCAATTCTCTCTATGCGATTTCCAATAAATCCCCCGGCGGTGCGATTCGTAAGGATGCACTTATCGAGGAAGTGTATAGCATCGCCGCACAGGTACTGCATAGCCAGCCCGAGCAGGTACGCGAGGCCGCGATTGAGGCCACGGCGGCTTATCTTGGCGAACGCACGGAGCTGAAAGACCATCGGCCGCAGATTGCAGCCCGGTTACGTCAGGAAATCGCCGCGCTGACGCAAAATCCGTGGTACGATAGCAGCTATAGCCGCATCGCGCCCTCGCCCGCGCTGGCCAGCGCGGCGCGCTAAGCATCGTTTCCGTGCTTACGCGTCCACACTCGCTTTGAGGGCATTGGCCTGAATGAAGTCGCGACGCGGCTCCACAATATCACCCATCAGCGTGCTGAAGGCCTCGTCAGCATCGGCAGCATCGTTAATAGTGACTTTCAGCAGCGTGCGCTTGGTGGAATCGAGCGTCGTTTCCCAGAGTTGCTCGGGATTCATCTCGCCCAGTCCTTTGAAACGCTGGATGGAGAGGCCTTTGCGCCCCTGCTCGATCACCGCGCGGTACAGCTGACCAGGGGTGTTGATCAGGGTTTCGCTGCCTTTGCGGATGAACTTCACCGGTTCGGCGAAATCGGCCTTGATGCTGGTGTGAAGCGCCGCGAGCTCCTTTGCTTCGCGGCTGGCCAGCCATTTATCCTCGAGCAGTACGTGCTCGACCACCGAGCGCACGGTGCGTGCCACAGCGATGCCGGTGTCGGTTTTTTCGGCCTTCCACGGATCAATCCCGGGCATCAGGAAATTGAGCACTTTTAGGAAGCCTTCCAGCTTGCCACCGCCGAACAGGTTCGACAGGGCGGCCGCTTCGACCATGGCCATCGGCACTTTGCGCGATAAGGCGGTCATGAGCGCCTCGATTTTCGCCGCTTCCTCGACTTTTTTCTTGAGGTCGGCGCCTTTCAGTGTGCCGGAGGCGAGGTGCAGCTCGGCCTCGTCCATAATGATGTTCTGCAGGAATTCCTCGAGCGCCTCGTCGTTTTTCAGGTAGGTTTCCGACTGGCCGCGCTTGGCTTTGTACAGCGGCGGCTGTGCAATATAGAGGTAGCCCTTGTCGATCAGTTGCGGCATCTGGCGGTAGAAGAAGG
>DITH01000078.1 GCA_002422745.1 Alphaproteobacteria bacterium UBA6189 | reverse complement strand
GTCGGCATTGGCGGCGATCCGGTCAACGGCACTAATTTCGTCGATGTGCTCGAAATGTTCCTGGCCGACGACGAAACCGACGCCATCATCATGATCGGTGAAATCGGTGGTGACGCGGAAGAAACTGGCGCCGAATTCCTGAAAAAGTCGAAAATTAAAAAGCCCGTCGTCGGCTTCATTGCTGGCCGCACGGCCCCCCCCGGCCGCCGCATGGGCCATGCCGGCGCTATCGTTTCCGGTGGTAAAGGCGGCGCGGAAGACAAGCTCGAAGCCATGAAATCGGCCGGCGTCACCGTGATCGACAACCCCTCGTTCATGGGCAAAACCATGAAGGAAGTGCTGGGCAAATAAAATGGATATTCCCGGCTTGCGCTTCTGCGCTCGCCACGGAACGCCGCTTTGCGGGCTCACGGCTGACTCGGCCTGCTGACCTCGCGATCCGTTCATCCAGAGCATGCGACGCGATGGAGTGTTTATGAAGCAACTGCCCCTTTTCCTGCTAACCTGCGTGGCGCTGGCCGCCTGCGCGAAAAACCTGCCGGTCGATCTGTCGAACGCCGTCAAAAAAGGCGGGGTCAATATCGATGGCGAATATATCACGGTCTTTAAGCAGGAAGATAATAAATGGGCGGCCTATGGCGGCGAGAATTCGAAAGACCCAAAACGCTATATCACCTACCGCAAAGAGCGGGCGATCGAGCTGAAATCCGGCTGCCGGATCGACAAGCGGCTTTCCGGTGTGCTCGATCATATCCTGATCGCCCATGTTAAATGCGGGTAAGCTTTACCAACTAATACTTGCAAAACAGCCCCCACCCGCCTATGACGCGGGCTTGACGCCGGGATTGCCCGGCGGCAACTTTTGCGGGACCCCACATGTCCATTGAAAACCTAGAAGAAACCTTCCTTTACGGCGCGAACTCCACCTTCATTGAAGAGCTGTACCAGCGCTATCTCGCCACCCCGACCGCCGTCGATGCCAGCTGGCAGGAATTTTTCCGCACGCTGGAAGATCCGGCTCCCAAGAAACCGAGCTGGGATCGCGAGCCCACCAAGGTGATCGGCGCGCTTGATGGCGACGCCACCCTGAAGCCGGCCAACGCCAAGCCGCAAGTGATCGACAAAAAAGCGCTCGACGCCGCCGCCCTCGACGCGGTGCGTGCGCAGCAACTCATCCGCGCTTACCGGGTGCGTGGCCATCTCAATGCGCGGCTCGACCCGCTGGGCATCGAGCAGCCCACCCTGCATGCCGATCTCGACCCGGCGACCTACGGGTTCGGCCCAAGCGATTACGACCGTCCGATCTATCTCGGCGGCCGGTTGGGGCTCGAGCGCGCCACCCTGTCGGAAATCATGGCGATCCTGAAGGAGACCTATTGCAGCTCGTTCGGTGTCGAATTTATGCATATTCAGGACCCCGAGCAGCGCAACTGGATCCAGGATCGCATCGAAGCAGCGCGCGGCTATCCCACCACGCCGGTGGATGGTAAAAAAGCCATCCTCAATTCTCTGCTCGAAGTCGAAGGGTTCGAAGAGTTCGTGCAGCTGAAATATACCGGCATGAAGCGCTTCTCCATTCAGGGCGGCGACGCCATGGTGCCCGGCCTGCTGACCATCCTCGAAACCGCCTCCGATCTCGGGGTGGAGGAGATCGTCATCGGCATGCCGCATCGCGGGCGCATGAACGTGCTTACCACCATCATGGGCAAGCCCTATTCGGAGCTGTTTTCCATCTTCAACGGCAATCTCGATTTTCCGGAATCGATCGATAGTTCGGGGGATGTGAAATACCATCTCGGCGCGTCGCACGACCGCGAAATGCCCAACGGCAAAATGATGCATCTGTCCCTGACGGCCAACCCCTCGCACCTCGAAGTGGTGAACCCGGTCGTGTCGGGCAAGGTGCGCGCCAAACAGGATCAGCGCGGCGACAAGGCCCGCCGCACCGTGATGGGCCTCACCCTTCATGGGGACGCGGCATTCGCCGGGCAAGGCACCGTGCCGGAGACGCTGGCCCTCTCGGAGCTGCGCGGCTACCGCACCGGCGGCACCGTGCATGTCATCGTCAACAACCAGATCGGCTTCACCACCGCGCCGAAATATTCGCGCTTCACGCCCTACCCCACCGATGTGGCGAAAGCCGTGCAGGCACCGATTTTCCACGTGAATGGCGACGACCCCGAAGCTGTCGTGTTCTGCTGCAAACTCGCCACCGAGTTCCGTCAGGAGTTCGGCCGCGANNCGACGAGCCGATGTTCACCCAGCCGATCATGTATAAAACCATTGCGAACAAGCAGCTGCCGGCCGAGATTTATGCCGCACGTCTAAAATCCGAAGGGGTGATGGACGAGGCCGAAATCGGCGCCGAGAAAGAAAAATTCACCCAGTTCTTCACCAAGGAATGGGAAGCCGGTAAGGAATATAAGCCCAACAAGGCCAACTGGCTCGAAGGCAAATGGACGGGGTTCGGCAAGGCCGAGCTTGGGCTGGGCAATGAACCCGATACCGGCGTGAAGCTCGAAACCCTCAAAGCGCTCGGCATGGCGCTGGCGCGCGTGCCCGAAAGCTTCCACGCCAACCGCAAAATCGAACGCCAGCTGAAAGCGAAAGAAGAGAT
>DITH01000146.1 GCA_002422745.1 Alphaproteobacteria bacterium UBA6189 | reverse complement strand
TGGAGGCATCGAGCGTGCCGCCCGACGCGGACCCCGCCCCGATGAGCGTATGGATTTCATCGATGAACAGAACCGCATTCCGGTTGTCTTTCAATGCCTTGAGCACCGCTTTGAGCCGTTGTTCGAAATCGCCCCGGTACTTGGTACCGGCCAGCAAGGCACCCATGTCGAGCGCAAACACTTGCGCTGATTCCAGGACGTCGGGTACCTCACCTTTGGTAATGCGCCACGCCAGACCTTCGGCGATGGCGGTTTTGCCGACACCGGCCTCACCCACGAATAACGGGTTATTCTTGGTACGGCGGCAAAGGATTTGCACGGTGCGCTCGATCTCTTTTTCGCGGCCGACGAGAATGTCGGTCTTGCCGTTTTGTGCTTTCTTGTTGAGGTTCACGCAGTAAAGCGAGAGCGGGTCTTTCGATTCTTTCTCCTCAGCTTCCGCTTTGCTTGCGGAATAGCGGATGGAGCCGTCGCCCAGCGCTTCTTCGTTATGTTCGCGCGGGGCCGATACGCCGCTACCCAGCTGGCGCAGGCTGAGATCGCCGAACTTGACGATGCCGTGCGAGATATAATTCACTACATCGAGGCGACTGACATCCTGCTCCTGCAGGAAGAATACGGCGTGCGACTCGCGTTCGGAAAACAGAGCGACCAGCACATTGGCGCCGTTCACTTCGTTTTTACCGGCGCTTTGCACATGGATGGCGGCGCGGTGGATGACGCGCTGGAACCCGGCGGTGGGGCGCGCTTCGTCGATTGCTTCGACCACCAGGCTCGAGAGTTCCTCGGCCATGAACTCGATCAGGGTGCGTTTAAGCTCGTTCAGCTCGACACCAACGCCGCGCAGCACGGGGGAGGCGTCGGCATCCTCCGTCAGCGCCAGCAGCAAATGCTCGAGCGTGGCGTATTCGTGGCGTTGCTTCTTCGCGATTTCGAGCGCGTTGTGCAAGGTGGTTTCGAGGTTTTTCGACAGCATGCGAAGCCTTTTCTTTTTAGTTTTCCGGTTCCAGAGTGCATTGCAGCGGATACTCGTTGATCCTTGCATACTCGATGACCTGGTCGGCCTTGGTTTCGGCCACGTCGCGGGTATAAATCCCCGCAATGGCCGCCCCTTTGTTATGGATTTCGAGCATCAGCTCCAAGGCGTCGGTGTGCGTTTTGCGAAAAATCTGCTCCAGCACACTGACCACAAAATCCATTGGCGTGTAGTCATCATTCAGCAGGACCACCTTGTACATCGGCGGGCGCTGGGTTTTGGTCTTCGGCTCGGCCACCATCAGGTCGCCTTGCGGATGATTCTGCCCATTCCCTCCGGTGCCGCTTGCGGTAGCACCCATACGTGGAAAGATATCTGACTCGGTATGCATCGGATGATCCGTCCTCGTATAACCGTAGATTCGCATAGAATTCCTAATGTTCCGTTAAAGCGCCGAATGAAAAAGCGAATGAGGCAAATATAGGGCGCGCAGGCCCGGATGGCTAGGGCTAAGGTGCGTCATTTCCGAACTAGGGGATTGTCAGTTAAGTAAAAGCGGATTAAGTATGCCGCTATGGTCACACCACCGAAAAAACTAGGGGATGCGCCCGCCTGGCAGTGGGAGCGCGAAATGCTGGAACAGCGCCCCAGCCGCCATTGCCCCTATCAAGGTAATCTGAAATCCATTGCAGCGGCGGAGCAGGCAGTGATCGGCCATTTCAACGATGCGCCGCATAGCCGCGAATTAGAAGTGGAAAGAGGTCTAATCCTGAAAGAACGACTCATGCAGGCATTAGGACAGTTCGGCCAATGCGAGCTGGAAGAGTCCGAACGGCTGGTGGCTCGCTGGTGGGAAGCGCTTGAACAATGGGCCGAGCACCGCCCCGCGCCAGGGCAGGCAGCGGCGCGTTAGTAGCCCGTTTTATACACGAAGGCGCAATCGGAGCCCGGCTGGCTGAGCCAATATTCGGCCAGTGCCGCATCGGCTGACGTGGTGCAGTTGGGCCGGAAGGTTTTCTCGATCACGCTGAGGCGACCTTTGGCGGGCAGGCCGTCATCGATTTTAGTGTCAACATTCCAGGCATCTGCGCCGCTTAAGAATCCTGTGGTATTGCTACCACCGCCGGAAGGGACGCCATAGTTGAACGCGTGGCCGTAGCTGCCTTCATAAAAATAATTGTCACTTGCCGTGACCACGCCACGGTGACGTAGCTGAGCGCATACGCGGTCAATCCGGGTGACGGGGCAGTTGACGCCTGCTTCATAGTAGCCGTTACTGCTATCGGCGCCGCTATACGTCCCTTCGATCAATCCCGCATTGGCAAGGTGATGCCAGACAGCATACTGCTCGAGATCGCTGTTGGTTACCGTGCCCAGACCATCCCCATTGCAGGTGGCAGTACTGGTGTAAGGGTTGGCAGTGGTGGGCGGGCAGGTGGCAGCGGTTCCCCAGAATTGGGTGGCATTGCCCATATCGCCGGGCAGGGCGAAATATTTATCGCGAAAGGCGTGGATGGCGGTGCTGTAGCGTTGCAGATCGGTACCGACGCTGCGCAGCTCGGATGCGCGAATGAGCGAGCGCCCGGCGAGAATGCCGCCCACCAGTAAGCCGAGAATCACCAGCACGATCGCCAGTTCTACCAACGAGAAGCCGCGCCGCATGTTAAAATCCCCCCAGATAGAAGAACTGACAACCAATCTCGCTACTGCCGTACTGGTATTCCGCCGTAGCGGGGTCGTTGCTGGTAGCGCAATGCACCCGGGCGGTATTTTTCCCGGTGCGTAACTTGCCGCTGCCGGGCATGCCGTCATCGAGTTTGGTGTCGATATTCCATGCTTCCTCGGCACGCAAAAACGCATTGGTGAGATGCCCGCCACCAGCGCGTTTGCCGATCAGGAAATGGTGCGTGCCGTGATTGCCGTCGAAATAGAGTCCATCGTTATTTTTGTTGCCCCCGGTGCGGATTTCAAACCCCACCGCATCCATTTCGGTGGCCGGGCAATTTGTACCTACCTTGTGGTGAGCCGAGCTGCTCGCATGATCGCTGCGCCCGTCGTAGGTGCCCTCGATCAGTCCCGCATTGGCGAGGTGCTGCCAGTAGTAAAAAATCTCGGATGGCGAGGTATTGATCAGTCCGCTGCCATCGCCATTGCAGGTCGCCTGGCCCGTAAAGGGGTTGGCATAATCGGTGGGGCAGGTGGCAGCGGTTCCCCAGAACTGGGTGGCGTTGGTGATGTCGCCGGGCAGGGCGAAATATTTATCGCGAAAGGCCATGGTGGCGGTTTTGTAGCGCGCCATGTCGGTGCTGATGCTGCGTAGCTCCGCCGCCCGGATGAGCGAGCGCCCGGCCAGGACACCGCCCACGAGCAAGCCGAGGATGACCAGCACGATGGCCAGCTCGACGAGTGAAAATCCTTTGTTACGCGCATGCATGCGGAAAGGTTAGCCGGTTTGGTGCGCGCTTCCCAGCATAAAAAACCGCCACCTCTCATTAGAAAGGCAGCGGTTTTATTTAGGTGCATTCGGGACCTAGATAGGCGGATTGGCGCGGCGGCCCGTTACCATGCCGTAAATCAGGCTGGCGACGAACAGGACGGCAAACACGACGACGAAAATTTTGGCGATTTCAGTGAGGGTACCGGCCAGACCACCAAAACCGAGGACGGCGGCGATCAGGGCGAGAATGAAAAAGGTAACGGCATAGCTTAACATGGGTATCTCCTTCGGTGTTCAGTGGCGGGCGGTTGAGAGTTCGGCGGCGCAGGCAGACACCCGCGCCGCCGGGGATAGCTTAGCGCCAGATCGGATCGCCGAGATTGATGTCGGCCTTATCGGTCAATGCGCCGGTGGTCGCACCGACGCCTGCGCCAATCGCGGCGCCGGTGACCGGGGCGCCTACGGTGGAGCCTACGACGGCGCCAGCGCCTGCGCCCAGCAAGCCGCCGGATGCGGCGCGGTCTTCTTTCGTATTGCCACACGCAGTGAGGGCAGCACAAAGGGCAGTGAGGGCGAGAAGGCGAAAGGTGGGGGTGGTGTGCATGTAAAAAACTCCAGTTGTTGTTCGTATTTCACTTCAGCAGGCCAGACATAAACATGCTATGATGAATGTCGCCGTGGCGTGTTAAGGGCAAGTAGCCGCAGAAATGCTTGGGTTTGCCGCGCGCGGCGGGGGTGGAAAACATGGCTGTGGAAAATTTTTATTTTCTTCGTTGACAGGGCGCCCGATGCGCTATTATAACGCCCATCCCTTCCGAAGGGGTCCTAACACGGACTTCAAACTCGGAAGTGCTGGTGACCAGATAAGAATTCTTGTTGGTTGGCGCCGCTGCTGAATGAAATTGTGAATAGGTATCTACAACGCGCTTTATGGTCGTTGGTCGAGCCAATTGGGCTTCATTGTCTAACCGAAGTCCCAAACGATCCAGCGAGCCCCCTTCCGTGATGGAAGCGAGCACCCATAAAGACGTTGATGCTGATTGAAAATGTTAGTTCACACCATAGCGCCAGTGCAGCCAATTATTGGCAGCCAGCCTGGATGCGAAGCGAATGGCAGGAGACGGGTTAACCGCAGCCACCTACGCTCAAAGCATCGAACACAGGATGGTTTGCGATAATCTGTTTTGCTCTGTGTGTGAGGGTGATCATACATCAATCAAGCGCCAAAATTATTTATATTGCCCATGGGTTTACCCATTGGGCACTAGATCTTGGATTTGAAGATAAATATGAGAAGGGCATCTGGTGAATGCCTTGGCGATAAGAGGCGATGAAGGACGTGTTACACTGCGATAAGCTTCGGGAAGTTGTGAAAAAACGCTGATCCGAAGATTTCCGAATGGGGCAACCCACCTCTTGAGTTCAGAATACAGTTCTTAGGATTCAACTGATCCAGAGTCATAAATCGATGATTCTGGGCACGTTATTCCTGTGCCTTCGGGCGACCATCATGAGCGGGCAACCGAAAATGATGATCACTCTAGGTGTGTCTTGAGTAAATTTATTTACTCACAGGCATCCTGGAAACAGGGAATTTCTGTCTGCTGCGCATGTAGCGGCGATTCCTGAGCACTGACTTATGAACTCAGTAGAGAGGTATTAATACCTGAATACATAGGGTATTAAAGCGAACCCGGTGAATTGAAATATCTAAGTAGCCGGAGGAAAGGACATCAATTGAGACTCCCCTAGTAGTGACGAGCGAACGGGGACCAGGCCAGTGATGTCAGTGAGATAAGCGGAACCATCTGGAAAGTTGGGCCATAGCGGGT
>DITH01000028.1:566-6833 GCA_002422745.1 Alphaproteobacteria bacterium UBA6189 | reverse complement strand
CCAAAGCCGGTGGTGGTGAGGGCGGCGATGGTGAAATACATTGCGTCGAGGAAATTGCTGACATTCGGGTTATAGCGCACCTGCGACACTAAGACGATTTCGGTCATGATAAAAATAAACACAAACAGGTTGAGGCCGCTGTGGATGATGTCTTCGTTGCGTTTAAAGTAAGGGAAATCCTCGCGTAGCCGCTGCAGCAGGCGGTAAGAACGTAGCAATCGCAGGATACGTAGGACGCGCAAGAANNCCCAAGCAGCGGTGCCATAAACGAGATGGTGGCGATCAGGTCGGTGACGTTCAGCGGGTGCAGCACGAAACTTATTTTTGAGTCGGCGATCCAAAGCCGTGCGGTATAATCGAGCAGCATATAAAGGCCGAACGCGACATCGATCACCAGCACCACCGGGTGGCGATAGAAAAAACTCGAACCGATCAGGAACAGCACCATCAGCAGGTCGAGAACTAGCAGCCCATAACGGAAGCGATGCCCCCGCGGCGTGTCGCCCATGTACAGTTCATGAATGGTTTGTTTTAAGCGCGCCATTGAAAGGCTTTAGCAGCCGCTGCCTGATTTGCAAATTGTTCAGTGCGTTGCCAGGCATGCCGCGCAGCGTACCGGCAGCTCTACTGTTGCCTGCTCGGCTAGCTGCATGCCAAGTCCGCGCAACTGCTCTATATGCTGCACAATCGCGCCGTCCTGAACTTCTTCGACGGTTTTGCAGTCCACGCAGACGCTCAGCAGCGATAGCGCATGTGCATGATGCTGATGCGCATGCGCGCAGGCAACATAGCTGCCAAGCGCGTGCACCTTGTGCACCTGTCCTTCTGACTCGAGCTGGGCAAGTGCGCGGTAAATAATGGGCGGGCTGTTAATGCCATGCGCCCGAAGCGCATCGAGCAGTGCATACGCACTCATCGCGGCGCGCTGTTTCTGCAAAGTCTCCAACACCAGCGCGGTGGCGGGTTTAGCTAAATGCGATGTCCGGGCCATGGAATATGAAGTTTTCGTGACAGTGGTTAAGCGTACTTTACAGCAGATGCGCCAATGGTTAAAGCTATTTGTTACACCATAACAAATCGAGAGACATGCAACTTTCCGCCACCGCGTTACTCAACGGGGAGCTTACGCTCAAGCCGCTGCACTTGAGCACGGCGGAGCTGCGCGCCTTGCTTGGCCAGTTCGACGCGATAGAACTTGCGCCGGAAGCGGCGGAACGTCTCGCGATGCTCGAGGAATATTGCTATACGCCCGATTGGGCGGCACAGCATGACGCCGCAGTCGCAGCCCATGCCGCGTTACGCGAGGCGACGGAAACGCTGGGCAAGGCGGATGGGGCAGCGTTACAAAACCTACTCAAGGCGCCAATGCCCGCCAGCAGCGACTTGCGCGCCATCGTCCCGCCACAAGGATTGGAAGAGGCGTTGGCCACGCTCGAGCGCCATGTAGTGTCCGAGCAATCCGTGCTGGATGAATGGTTGCGCCTCACCCCGAGCCATTTAAAGCCGAAAGACCGAGCCATAACCCTGGCAGCCTATAAGGCGGCGCAGAGCACGTTGCCGTTGCATTTGCCGCCCGCATCTTCCATCACACAGCCCGCAGTGGCACTCCCCACCACACCTTCCGCATCCACTCCGCATGTGCACGGGCCGGATTGTAACCATAGCCATGATAATTTTTTCACCCGGCTATGGGGCAAACATGAGGACACGCATGGGCACGTCCACGGGCCGGATTGCGGGCATTTCCACGGGCATGATCATCCGCCCGCATCGTTCCTTCAGGGGTTTAAAAACGCCTTGCCACGCGGGAAAGCCGCTGGCTGGACAGCGGGTGCTTTGGCGGCTTTCGGTGGAGGTGCGCTGGCGATCAACCAGCTCGGCAAGCAGCATTCTACCGCGGCGGACGACGAACGCATGAAAGATAGCAGTGCGCGTGCCGGCGACGTTGCCTATACCATTAATCACGCGCTTTCCTGTGGCACCACCGATGTATTCCTGCAACCCATCATCGCCGCAACGTTTGGTGTTAATGTCGGCTGCAACCATCCGGGGCATCATCACCCGCCCGAGAAACTCACCTTCAAGGCATTTGCCCACGAGGCCGGACATTATTTCAAAGGCGAGGTAATCGGCGACCTGGTTGCCGTGCCGCTGACCATCGGTGTGCAACGGGTGTTTCCGTATTTCATGCACGGGCTGCGTGGCATCATCGAGCCTGCAGTGGGCTGGGCGTTTCGCATGGGGGCGAACCATGCGGCGAAAGGCTGGGCGAAGCAGCAAAATATTACCGACACGGCACTCATAGATGCCCGTGCGCAGCAGCTGTATGAACATGAAGTAAGCCATTTGCCACAGGCGGTGGTGTGGAACATGTTCGCCTACCCTATTGGTGCATTCGGCCAGAAAGCGCTGGGGCATGGCCGTAGCTACCCGGAAGTATTCAAAAGCAAACTGGTCGGCGGGTTGGTCAGCAACGGATTGCTCATTGGCAGCCGCATGATTTTCCCTGCTGCCGCCCAGCGATGGGACGCGACATTGGGCGAGAGCATCTACTTGCCTGTCACCAAAAAAATCGGCACGCTGTTCGGTGTGGATGAAACTGCCACCGAAGCCGCGCTGAAACATCGCCGTGAATCCGAGCGAAACGTGAGCTGGCAGGAACGCACCACCGCGCCGCCGGAAGCATCTGCCAGTTTTAAACGTTGAAACCACGTACCGCCTATGGCTTGCTTTACGTTGCGTTAATGTTTTTTACCCTACGGGCCAATGGCGTTTGCCTGGCCACTTGTTTTTGATCGTCAGGTTGTTTCACTGACAGGCAGGGTAGTGTGGATTATCAATTGTTCGCGGCCGAAGCACCCACGGGCAGCTTTATCCGTAAACTAAAAGCCGAGCGTGAGGCGGTCGAGGCACGAGACGCGCAATCCGAAGAATTGCACCGTACTTAAGTATTTTTTAGTGTTTGTTGCCTATCATAAGCTTTGAGCTAAGAGGTTCTATGGCGACATTAACGGCAGAAACATTGGATCAAACCCTACGTTCTCTTCTTGTTGAACGTTTTTTGGGCAATAATATGTATTTCGTTGCCGTGCTGGAAAAGAACGGCATTACGACCGTGCGCGAATTATTAGAAACTAACCCTGATACGCTTGTCTCATTCAAAGGGGTCACACGACTAAGTGTTGGCATTATGAATTCGGCACTTGAGCCGCTTGGATTGAAAATTGGCAGCCCAATTCCAGAAATTGCCATGCCAGAAGCGGCAGCTCGTTTCGCGAGAGCCTCCGATATACCTCTCGAAACTGTATTGCCCGCGGATTCGGTGCTAACATTGCGCTTTCGGGAAGCTTTGGTCAGGAAATTCGGCGTAACGAACGCAGCGCAACTAGCAGAGATAACCCCCGGCCAATTATCCTCACTGCGTGTGATCGATGGAGTCGAAACGCGGCCTGATGTTTTTGAAGGCCTGGTGCGTAAGCTGAACCATTATGGATTGCGTGTGGGCATGAATGCAGCAGAGTTGAATGATTGGCGAGCGGAGGATATCAAACTTGCAGACACACCCGCGCGCGATATTCCCTCATTTGAAACGCCAACGGTCAGGTTGTCGGTAGCACAATTAAGCCATGCGACTGTCAGTGATTTACTTGCCAATGAACATGGACTCGTCCCGCGTCATCTAGGAAGAATGAACAGCAATTTACTAAGTATTTTTCAGGAACGTTCATTAGAGCAGATCGTCACTGCCAGTGAAGAGCAATTAACGCAATGGGGCGTCGGCAATGCACAGAACCGTGAGTATCTAGAGCGACATCTAGCATACAATAATTTAAAACTGGGCATGAGTCCTGCAGAAGTCAGGACTTGGCAGCCCGTCAGTGCAGACGACTATCTGCGTAATATGGACCACGACTGGCTGCACACGCGACGCGTAGTCGGGACACCTGCTTATTCTCTAGAACAGACGATAGAAAGACTAAGCATCGCGTTACCGGAAGTGCCTATGCAACAATGGGAAGTACTTTTGCATGCAGAGGAAGGGAATGTTCGATTAAATGCTAATGGATTTCGGCAACTCATGGAGAAAGACGTTGTCAATCGCGCTGTAGCACGTGATGTATTGCAACAGGCGACGGATCACGGATTGATAGCGCGGGCCGACTGGCAGAAGATTGCGGGGCTTGGTTTTGCAAGTCGGGATAACGGCGGTAATCATATCGAAATTCTTGATAACGGCCCCAATTATGGCGCTCATTACACAAGTGACCCTAGAGACGTGCCGTTTCGTATGGCAAGTAATAAGGATACATATCCGGTTCATGGTAGAGCTCGTTCGCTAAGCCCTGAAGCAATGTCCGCTAAAACGCCCATCGGGGCAGTCCCTATATGGCATGCGGATCGTGCCAATGCGGTCACCGGTTGGGGTAGGAATCCCGCTGCTGCTGAAAAAGATACCCCAGTATTTGATGGCGAGAATAATTCCTCTTCGAAAGGGAATGAAGTAAAAAGAAATCCGCGCGGCCTTCCGTCGTTCGAGCCATTAAATCCGCATATGCAGGAACCTTGGCGTGCACAACCACTTCAACAGAATAATTCCGGCGCTTTGCGTATGGATACAGGAGAAAATCTGCGGCCTCCCTTGCATCGTCTGAGTATTGAAGAGATAGAGCGGGTGATAGCAGATATGCCTTCTCAGCGTCGACAGGCGCCAATAATACCGGCCGCTAGCCGTTCGGGGTCTCCTCCTCAGGAAATAAAAACACCTACTGTCGTAGAGCCTGCACCGCATCAACCAGCTAGTTTCCGTGATCCAAGCGCCGCATTAGCGCAGGACGCAGCACAACGCGCCGAACGTGCAATGAGCGGGTTGTCGGAAGTACAACGGGCATCCGTACGTGCCGCAGCTGAGGTGGGGGAAGTATCCGGATTAGCAAAGGTTGGACGAAGTTTAGGGAATAAGCTTCCTATGATTGGGGTTGGTTTAGCAGGAGCCTATGTCGGATACGTCTTATTAAAAGCCGAGCATGCCCACCGCGAGGGTGAGCTTAGTCAGGAACAGCTTAGCGCTGTGATCGCAGCCAGCGCGGTTTATACGGGCACTCAACTGGGGTCGATATTTACCGGCGTCGCTGGCGAGGAAGCGGTGGAAGCAAGCTTGAAAGTCGCCGGTGTGCCGGAAGAGTACAGATTCGGCACCATACGCACCGCGCTGCTATCCGCTGTAAATGGGGATGTAGAAACCGCCTATCGCATGCAACAGCTACCTGACGCGGAGATTGCCCAGCTTCGTGAAGCAATGTCGTTGCTGCCAGATATTGGCACTTTAGAAGTTGGCGGACCCAGTCATGCGTTTAACAGACTTGTTCTTGATATGAGGCAGGCACGTCAGGAAAATCGATGGGGGCGCGCGCGTGAATATAGTGCCAGCAGTGGCATTATCGCCGAATCTTCTTTGCCGGGTTCCTATGATGCGGCTGATGCGGTGGATGCCGCATTGCGGCGCTATATGGCGAGCGGAGGAACGTTGGCTGAAATGAACGTACTTTCGCAGAATGCTGCTTTTGAGGTTAGTGAAGAAGTGCTGTCAGTTCTGCGAACCAATGAAATTGCCATAAGTTTTGATGGTAGCGCAGGAGCTGCGGCAGATGGGGCATTGAATCATGCGGAATTGCGCAATCTTTTTGCGCACTACAATTTGAGTGCCAGGGACATAGATGTAAACAGCGATCGTGTTGCAGAGGCTGCAGAAATTCTGGCCGCAATTCCCAGACATACGGCGAGTAACGATCCTCAGCGCTAGAAACTCAATGATATAGCGGTGCGATCGTCGCAATGCGGGTCATGGCCGCATAAAAAAACCTGTTGATGAAGGAAGTGCTGTTGAGCTGTCAGCTGCACGTCCCGGCGCTCCCATCTGCTATATGTGGCTAACCGACATTTGAGCTGCAAATATTGACAATTGCCCCGGCGCCCGTATAACGCGCGCACTACGTGCCTCGTGTTCGCAAAGCGATGTAAATCCGGCACTTTGTGAAACGTTAGAATGATGGGTACGTATGCTTTCTCGACTGCAAGCCGAGTGGTTCGGTAATATTCGTGGCGACCTGCTGGCCGGTATGGTTGTGGCATTGGCGCTGATACCCGAAGCCATCGCGTTCTCCATCATCGCTGGGGTTGACCCCAAAGTCGGGCTCTATGCTTCGTTCTGTATCGCGGTAGTGATCGCCATCGTCGGCGGCCGGCCGGGCATGATCTCGGCGGCGACGG
>DITH01000028.1:0-494 GCA_002422745.1 Alphaproteobacteria bacterium UBA6189 | reverse complement strand
TTCGTCAACGCGCTGGCGATCCTGATTTTCATGGCGCAGCTGCCGGAATTCAACGGGGCCAGCTGGCACATGTATGCCATGGTGGCGGCCGGACTGGGTATGATTTACGGTTTCCCTTACCTCACAAAAGCCATCCCGTCGCCGCTGGTGACTATCGTGGTGCTGACCGGTGTTAGCATCTATATGGGGCTGGATATCCGCACGGTGGGTGACATGGGCGAGTTGCCCGATGCCCTGCCCATGTTCCTGCTGCCCGATATTCCGCTGAACTGGGAAACCTTGCGCATTATCCTGCCCTATTCGATTACGCTTGCGGCAGTCGGCTTGCTGGAGTCGCTGCTCACCGCCGTAATCGTCGACGATCGGACCGATACACCAAGCCAGAAAAACCGTGAATGTGCGGGGCAGGGCATCGCCAATATCGTTGCCGGCTGTTTCGGCGGTATGGCCGGTTGCGCCATGATCGGGCAGTCGATCATCAACGTGAAATCGGG
>DITH01000166.1 GCA_002422745.1 Alphaproteobacteria bacterium UBA6189 | reverse complement strand
TCATGCGTTGCAGCAGCTCTTGCGGATTGGATATCTGCCCCACGTTCTGGTTCAGTTTGATGGAACTGATGTTGCGGCGGATGGAGGTGGCTTCTTCATCGAGGCGGTTGCGCTCGAGCATCGCCATAAGCATATAACCGCCGCTGGCCAGCACGGTGATAAGCCCGAACAGCGCCATGGTCAGGTAAAGAATGGTGAAATCGCGGTGGCGGTAGAGCGGCTTGAGCCCCGGCTGCGGCTTGAGCTTGCTGAAGGGAATGGGGCTGATGTTGTAGGTGGCCAGGCCCGCTTGCATTTTTTCGTACAGGTCGAGCTTCTGGACGGCAATGGTGAGGGTATCGGTGCTGTTGGCCAGGGCGTAGTCGCTGATGGCGTCGATAATGCTCTTGATCGGGTCGCCTTCCGACAACGACAGCTGCGCGGTACGCCAGTTGAGCTGGCCTTCGTCGTCTTGCTCGCGTACGCCGTGGACCACCACCTCGGTGCTGAAAATGAAGAAGAACGCCTGGCACTGCGGGGGCACGAAATCTTCGGCCAGCCAGACCTTGACCGGCTGGCGCAGGTCGGAGATCTCGGTCGGCAGGCTGCCATAGATGAAACGGCGACCGACAAACACGCGGCTGAGTGAGGCCTGTTTGTTTTGTACGGCGGCTGCGGTGGTAGCCCCTTCCCGCACCGGGGCTGCGGCTTTTCCGAGACCGGCGAGATCCTTGATGATCTGCACCTGCTCGCGGCCCGGCACCATCAATACGGTGACCTCGCCCGAACCGCCTTCGCGGTAGACGATGGTACGACGGGAGATAACGGTTAAAGGCATGGGGTTATCCTGGATTGCTGCGGGTGTTGCGTCGGTTTCATGCTAGCGTCCGTATTCCATCAGCGCAAAAATCGGCCCGACCAGCGAGGTGTAGGTGCTGACGATGAACATCGGCAGCAGCACGGCCATCACCATGAACTTCAAGGTAGCGGAGACCTGGCGGATGTAGCGCTCGAGCTCCAATTTATAGGCAGGCTGGAGGTCTTCGATGCGTTCGGCAATGGCACCGGTGGCTTCTCCGGCGGTGATGGCGTTGAAGAACGAGGCTTTGAAGGGCATGCCTTCGACCGCCTGGCTCATGCGCAGGCCGTTGCGGTGGTCTTCGGCGGCGGTGAGAAACATGCTGCGCAGCAACGGGTTGGTGACACAGAAGGCCATTTGCTCCAACGCCTGATAGGTGGGCATGCCCGAGCGCACCAGGGCGGGCAGGAAGAATACCGTCAGCATGGAATTAAACCCGAGGATGAGCTTGCGGGTAACCCCCCACCACATGCTGAAACGCAGCCAGTAAGGTTGCAGCAGCGGCGTATTGCGCAACAGAAAGGTGGTAAGGAGAGCCCCCACCAAAAAGGTGGGAATAAGCGGGTTGGTGCGCAGCCACACCGAGGCATACCATAACCACCGCAGAATAAAGGGGAATTTGTAAAGGGCCGCGGCGTTACGGTCGAGCACCGGCTGGATCACCATCGGCAGCATGATCACCAGCACGCCGATGGAGAGAATGATGAGCATGATACCGATGACCAGCGGCCCGGCCATTTTCATCATCAGGTCGCGGCGCCCGGCGCTTTCGACTTCCAGCGCCGAGACCAGGGCGGGCAACGCCTGGCGCAACTGGTTGCCTTTCTCGGCGGCTTCGATAATGGCGAGCTCTTGCGGTTTAAAACCAACGTTGGCCATGGCCAGGGCCTGATAGAGCGTGGTCTGGCCGGCGGCGACTTCGCGCTCGATCATGTTCATTTGCGGCGCAAGGGTGGCGTATTCCTCCTGGCTGAAGCCGTTGGTGGTGTTGGCCACGGCCTCGGCCACCGACATGCGCCCACCGCCCGCGTTCAGCCAGCCCGACAGGGTTTTGAAAAAGTCGACCCTGTCGGCGGTGTTGAGCGAGGCTTTGCCGAATTCGATACCCATGGTCTGCTATCCTGTCAGTGACTCGGCGGCGAGCTCGAGGATTTTGGTGGAAAGTTCGGCGGCGTCGGTGATGCCGTTTTTAATATGCAGCACCCCCATGCGCCCCATGGGCTGCCAGCCGGCGCGCTTGGCCATGTCTTCCAGGTCGGCGTAGTTTTTCTCGGCGCTGGCCTCGACAATTTCCTTGGTGGGTTTCAGCCACTCGGCGGTGGCAATACGGCCGTAATAGCCGGTGTAGTTGCAGTTGGCGCAGCCTTCCGGGTTGGATACAAACAGGTTGGCGCCGGTCAAGGGCACGCCGTAGCGGTCGAAGACATAGCGTGTGTATTCGTCGGGTTCGGGCGAGGCGATTTTGCAGTGGCCGCAGAGGCGGCGCACCAGCCGCTGGGCGGCAATGCCGCGGATGTAGGAGAGAAGAAAGCCGCTGACGCCCATTTCATCGAGGCGCGCAATGGCATCGAGCGCCGTGTTGGTGTGCAGGGTGGTGAACACCAGGTGCCCGGTGTTGGCGGCTTCGAACACCAGTTTCGCCATTTCGCTGTCGCGCACTTCCCCGAAGATCACCACATCCGGGTCGGCCCGCAGCGACGATTTCAGCAATTGGAGGCCGGAACGGTTTTCGTCTTCGCTGGCGATTTCCATCTGCACGGCGTAGCCGGGCACGCGTTTTTCCGGCGGGTCTTCGATGGTATGGACGCTCAGCCCCTTGGCCATCGGGTTGGCGCTGACCACGGCGGCGTGAATGGCTTCGGTTTTGCCGCTCCCGGTCGGGCCGGTCCAGAAAATAACGCCATTGGGGGCCCCGGCCGCGCTTTTGATTTTTTCGATAAAGTCGGCCGGGTAGCCCAAGACTTCCAGCGGCATGACATCCGGCTGCAGGCGCCGCAGCACGATGCGCGGCACCGGGCCCAGACGGCCTGCGTGGGGCTGGATTTGCACCCGCCAATCGTAGCCGCTGCGGGTGAAGGCGCCTTTGTTGGCGTAGTTGAGGTTGACCTTGGGCATGCGCGCCAGGTTTTCGATACGCACGCGCAGGCGTTCCAGCTGTTCGGTGGTGATCACCTCTTTGGGGTGCACAAAGCCGTCGATGCGGTATTTGATGATGGCGCGGGGCTCGCCCTTGATCGAGGGGTCGATGTGGATATCGGACGAGCGGGCGTCGATGGCGTTGGTGATGATACGGTCGAGGAGGGCTTCGGCCTCCATGTCGCTGTCGATGCTTTCCGATTCGCCGGCCATCCAGAACGCCCCGGCGACCTCGCGCAGGCAAAAGTGCCATTGCAGCTTGGTGGTGGGGGGGAAGAATTCGCGCACATTCGCTTCCAGCACCAGGTCGCGCAGGGGGCTGTCGTGGGCCAGGTGAACGTCGGTGACGGTGCCGTTTTCTTCCTTGCGGATGGACATGGGAATGATCCGCTCGCTGCGGAGGATGCTGCGCAGGCGGGGGGGGAGGTCG
>DITH01000165.1 GCA_002422745.1 Alphaproteobacteria bacterium UBA6189 | reverse complement strand
CCACCAACATGGCGGGCCGCGGTACCGATATTATGCTTGGCGGCAATGCCGAAATGCTCATTAAACAAGCGGGTGAAGGCGCCGATGCTCAGGCGATTCGCGCCAAGGTCGCGGCCGATAAGGAAACGGTCATCGCGGCGGGTGGCCTCTACGTCATCGGTACCGAGCGCCATGAATCCCGCCGCATCGATAATCAGCTACGCGGCCGCTCCGGCCGTCAGGGCGATCCCGGCGCATCGAAATTCTTCCTGTCGCTGCAGGACGATCTGATGCGCATCTTCGGCTCGGAACGGATCGACGCCGTGCTCGGCCGCCTTGGACTGCAGGAAGGCGAAGCCATCATCCATCCCTGGATGAACAAAGCGATCGAGCGTGCCCAGACCAAGGTCGAGCAGCGCAACTACGAAATCCGCAAAACATTGTTGAAATACGACGATGTGATGAATGATCAGCGCAAGGTCATTTACGAGCAACGTATCGAGTTGATGGAAGCCGAAGAAGTTTCCGAAACCATCGCCGATATGTGGCACGATGTGAACGAAGCACTGGTCGCCCGTTACATTCCACCCGGCAGCTACGCCGAAGCGTGGGAGCCGGTAACCCTGCAGCACGAGGTTTTCCGCATCTATGGGCTTGGCCTCGATATTGAACTTTGGGCCAAGGAAGAAGGCATCGCCGACGGCGAAATCCTTGAACGGCTGCACAATGAAGTTGAGGCGCTGTTTGCTTCTAAAGCCGCCAGCTTCCCCGAAGGCGTATACCCGTTGGCCGAGAAGCGCGTCTTGCTCGAAACCCTCGACCAGCTGTGGAAAGACCACCTCCTCACCCTCGACCATCTGCGTCAGGGCATCAATCTGCGCGCCTATGCGCAGCGCGACCCGCTGAACGAATACAAGCAGGAAGCCTTCTCGTTGTTCGAGCATATGCTGAACCACCTGCGTGAAGTGGTAGTATCGCGCTTGGCGCGGCTGCAAATCCGCATCGAACTGACCGACGACATCATGAACCTGAAACCGCGTGCGCCGCAAGCCATGCAGGAATCCCGCGTCGATCCTGCGGCGCAACCGCAGCCTCCGGCTCAACCTGCGCAAACCCTGCCCTTTCGCAATCCCAGCACCACGCGCAACCCGGCCGATCCCACCAGCTGGGGTAAAGTAGCGCGCAACGAAGCATGCCCATGCGGTTCGGGCAAAAAATTCAAACACTGCCACGGTGCGCTGACCAATTAAGCACCGCAACGAGGTGATGCATGGGCCTGTTTCGCAAAAAGAAAAAGGTAAAAAAGCATAAACGGCTGCTCACCCCCGCCCCGGAAATGATTGGCAACAGCCCTATCTCGGTTGGGCGCGGCACCTATGGATTTTGCAACATCACCGTGCATCAATGGAACGAAGGCGCCGCCCTGCGCATCGGCTCTTTTTGCTCCATCGCGGCCGAGGTGACCGTTCTGCTCGGTGGCAATCACCGCACCGATTGGGCAACCACCTACCCGTTCGGCCGCATCTGCGTCGATCGCTTCGGGGGTGAAGCAATTGCCGGCCAGCATAGAAGCGGCGGCGATGTGGTTATCGGCAACGATGTGTGGATCGGCCACGGCACAAGCTTTGTCTCCGGCGTCACCATCGGCGATGGCGCGGTGATCGCGGCGAACAGCCATGTGGTGAAGGATATACCACCCTACTACCTCGCCGGTGGCAATCCCGCCCGTCCGATCAAGCCACGCTTCGATACGGAGATCACCGCCCTGCTGCAACAACTTGCGTGGTGGGAGCTGCCCGACGAGGCTATCCGTGCTATCGCGCCCACCTTATGCGCCACGCCCGATGTCGTCACCCTGCGCCAGCTGCTCCAGCAATATCGCCCTTAAGCGGTTAGGCGCAGCGCCCGCCATATACCGTAGGCGCTGATGATACTCCAGCATACTTCCAGCACGAACATCGGCAGGTTGAAATCATGCATCAGCGACACGATGACGCAGAGTGATCCAGCAAGGTTCGGGGCATGAATACGCCAGTCCGTCGATGGCAAATTGCCCAGATTAATGATTGCATAGCCCAGCAGTAACAGGCCGAGTCCTGCGAATCCCATGAGATTGAATAACAGGTCAACCATGGCGATGCCGCCGCCAAAAAATACGCGCGAGTCCCACCAGGCTCAAGGCGATCCAGACAATCTGGATCACGAAGGAAGGCAGGTTCCATTGGTATAATAGTGAAATGAGAATCCCCACCGTGCCGGCAATATTCAGCAGCGGATAACGCCAGTCGGTGCTGGCCAGCTTACCGGCGGCATACATCCCGTAAGCGAGCATCACAATACCCACTCCAAGCAAGCCGATTTCTGTGGCATAAGGTTCCATGGGGCGCGGCATAGCAGCCCCCGCACCGCTTGTCACGCAGAGCGTGCACGACCGGTATCAGGCGCCCCTAACGCTTGCAACGTATCGCGGTGGGCCGCGACGCAGGCTGGCAGATATGGTTGGTCTTTCTTGCCTTCAATAAACATGCTGCCATCGTAACGGAGTGGCAGGCTATTACGAAGCGCACCCGGCTGCTGGTGCTGCGCAAAATCACCCGGTATGGTTACCAACTCGCCACCTGCTGCTTTCAGGATGGCATGCGGGGCAGCCAGATCCCAGAACCCGAACGATATCGGCCCGTCATTGCCCATGTAACCGATATCGACTGCGCCCTCAGCAGCACGAATAATTCGGCTGCCCCCGACACTGGCATGGTTCTCAACCGGCTTATCGGAAAGCCTGTCGGGTGCTGCACCACGATAACCAGCGGCAACGGTGAGCGTATCGCGTACAGTGCGGTTCGCGCGCAGACGTTCCGGTTGGCTATCGCCTTCCTGCCGGTAGGCTACTTGGCCATTAGCGCTGGTGTAATAGGTCTTCTTTTCTGCCGGGTAATGTGCCACACCAAACACCGGCACACCGTTTTTCACAAGGGCGATGAGAACCCCGAACCCCGTCTGCTCATGTTGACCTTCGGAATACTTGATGGCCGTCTTGGTACCATCGAGCGGATCGACGCACCAATACATGTCCTTCTTCATGATCTCCGCCTGCTCCTCGGGCTTCATTTCTTCGGAAAGAATGGCGACACCTGGCGTCATCTTGGAAAGCGCTTCCACTACACATGCGTTGGCACGCAGATCGGCTTGTGTCACGGGGGAGTCGTCACTCTTGCCTTGAATTCCGAGCGTGCCGGCATTCGCCAGTTCTTGCATGATAATCGTGCCCGCTTTTTTGGCGGTATTGACGACTTCGCTCTCGTGGAAGGGGGGAAGATGGGGGCGCATTGTCTATCTCCATAACATGACAAGCCAGCCCTAGCATCGAACGCCCGTTCTAAGTATGACAGTTTTGTGATGTTACGCCACAGCGTCGTCGACCGCTTTGTTGGCTTCTTCCTCAAGCGATTGCTTGGCTTTCGGCGAAAGCTGAATATTCAGCTCGCGCAGTTGCTTTTCGTTCACCGTGTTGGGCGCCTGCATCAGCAAATCCTGGGCCTGCTGGTTCATCGGGA
>DITH01000053.1 GCA_002422745.1 Alphaproteobacteria bacterium UBA6189 | reverse complement strand
GAAAATGAAAATGGTAAATCCAGCATCGCGCAAGCGGTGGCACTCGCAGCAGCGCAGCAGCCATTGCCAAAAAATATCGCCAAGAAGGACGCGAAGCAGCTGGTCAATGATCTGGCCAAAAGCGGAAAGGTCATGCTGTCAAACAACGGCGTAACCTCTGAAATATCTTGGCCACTGGCGGAATTCAAAACCACTGGTCAGGGAAAGCCTATCACCGCATCAGAGTTTGCAGTGGGGCTTCGCACGATATTCCAGCTATCATCTGCCGAGCGTGTGGCATATTTCATCCGCTTGCTGAAGGCAGAACCCACGCTCAAGGATTTGCAGCTGGTATTGCCGAAAAGCCTTGATCCGAAACTGGATGAAATCTGGAAGCAGATTCAGGAATCAGGATGGGAAGAAGCGCATTCGACGGCAAAGAGCGAAGAAGCCGAGCTGACTGGCAAGTGGAAGCATCTCACGGGTGAATCCCGCTGGAACGTATCAACCGCTGGCGACTGGCGACCCGCCGCATGGGAGCCTGAGCTGGAGCGTGCTGATCGTTCACAGCTGGAGATAGCCTTTGCGGAGTGCAACAAGGCGTTTGAAGATGCGCTCAAGTCTGAAGGTGCGATTGCATTCGACCGTTCGCAGCTTGAAGCACAGGCAGCAAAATTCGAGGAAAATGCTCAGGCGGTCACCTCGGCAACAACTGCACTTGCGGATGCTGAAGCCTCACTGCGACAGCTTTCTCAGCAACTTGCCGCGATACCCACCGCTGACGGCCATACGCTAAACTGCCCTGAGTGCGGCACCGAGCTGATGCTTCAAGCCTCTGAAGATTTACTGGGTGAAAAGGAGCTGGTGCGCGCCGCGCAGCAAACGCCGGAGCAACAGGAAGAATATCATCGATTAGGCAAGGCACTGAAAGATGCCGCCAGTGCGGTGAATCAGGCGAAAGAAAAACTGGCCGTCGCACAGCATCAGCTCAAAGCCTCTCAGGATGCGAAGGCGAAACTGGAATCCATCACCGATGTACCTATGACCGAGCAGGATTCAGCCTCTGCGAAAAAGTCATTGGAACGAGCGGAGCGTAGGCTGGATATGTTCAACGCCGTGCAACGCGCACGCGCCACCTATGAGTCCATCCTGACCCAAAAGGAGCTGGTTGCTGCGCTTCACCAGAACGGTGTGCGCAAGGCAAAGTTGGACGAGCAGCTGAAGGCCTTCAACGATCAGGTGCTGAAGCCACTATCCAATATGCTCAATAGCGAAGTGGTGTGGCTGGACGGTGATTTGAATCCTTGGCGCGGCAATCGCCCATATCACCTGCTGTCACGATCTGCCCGTTACGCGGTGCGCGTGTTGCTACAAGTAGCCATCGCCAAAGCCGATCAGTCCGACCTCATGGTGATTGATGATATGGACGAAATCAATGACCGAAAAAATCGCGGCTGCCTGATGTCGATGATCATCTCGTCTGGCATTCCCGCGCTGGTCTGCATGGCTAAACGTCCCGAAGAGAACGCTCCCGATCTCGCTGCAAAAGAAGCCGGCAACACTTACGCCGTCATTCAAGGCAAGGTGCATGACCTTTCAGCAATGCAGGGACAGGAAGCGCAAGTTGCTTAAACCAATGGAATTGAGCGATTATGAGTGATGACTACAGCAAGAAGGTCAAACTGAGTCGTAAGGTAATCGAGTCGATCACGCCGAAGGACAAGGTTTATTATGTGACGGATACAGACGTTACAGGATTGCGTGTGCTTGTGCGACCGACAGGCACTTTGACCTATGTGTTTGATTATCGAATGGGTAAAGGCAGAGCCTATAAGCCCCAACGGGTAACGATAGGATCGACGCAAAAATTCACGCCTGAGCAAGCAAGAGAAAAAGCTAAAGCGCTTATGGCGCAAGTAATCGGCGGAATAGATCCAGCGTCTGATGAACGGCAAAGAAAAGATAAGCACACATTCGCAGAAATATGGGAGCGATATATTGAGGAACATGTAAAAATTAAAAACAAGCCGAGGACTCTGACAAGCGTTCAGTATCGAGGGGAAAGAGTGATTGTACCCTACTTCAAAAATATATTTGTCGAAGACATCACGGCCAAAGATATTCACCAATTCATGCTGAGTCGAAAAGATATTGGTCCAACTGATGCGAACCGTAGTCGCGCAAGCCTCTCAAAAATCTTTAGCCTATGCGAAAGGCCTTGGGAAATACGCCCATTAAATAGCAACCCATGCAGAGGGGTTTTCAAGTTTAAGGAACAACGTCGAGAACGATATCTTAGTGATGATGAACTGAAGCGCCTTATGAAGGTGCTGGACACGATGATTTCTGAAAATATGGCGAACTGCGAAGATAAAACCAGAGAGAGATCGCTGCATCGTGTACGTGCAGCTTGCTATTTCAAGCTGATGATATTCACAGGAGCACGCGGAGCAGAATGGCGTGATGCAAAGATTTCCGAGGTAGATTTTGAACGAATGCTTCTACGTCCTGAATATACGAAGAACGATGAACCAGCAATATCGCTGCCGCCAGAGGCTATGCAAATTGTTGAGTTTCTGGTCAGTTTACCTCGCTCAGAGGATAACCCCTATTTGTTTCCAGGCAAGTATGGCTTACCAGGTCGATATCGGGAAAATATGGGGACTCCATCCTTGATTTGGAAAGAGGTTCTAAAACAAGCTAAGATTAAAGACATCAAACCGCATGATCTTCGGCACTCATGGGCTGCGTTTGCATTAGCAAGCGGATTGAGCCTTGCTGATGTTGGTCAGCAGTTGAATCACAAAACATACCAAACCACAAAACGCTACGAACATCTCGCCAATGAAGTGAAGCAACGAAATGTTGCTAAGGTCAGCGAAGCGATTCAATCAATGTCTAGCGGATCAGCCAAAATTATTGATATTCGTGATGTCAAAAATAATGCGAAATGAAACATCACCGAAACATCACCGGAACATCACGAAGGGTAGAAAACGATAGTATTTGATAGAATGCAGTAGTGATGGGGCAAGGCAAAGAATTTGCAAAAAAGCCTTTATATGTAGTCACTTGGATGGTTCTATAGGTGTTGGTAGGAATGTGTGGAAAAATCATTTTATCCGACTTAAAATCTGTTTCGGGTAACCGAGTGCCGGTTCGATTCCGGCCGGGAGCACCATCTTTTGAAAAACCTGCCTTTTATTGTTCGCACAATTTTTACAGCAGAAACTGCGGCTTGGATGATGGCTGTTTTCTTAGAGCTCCGGTTCTAGTTCCGCGTTGGTATTGTGGGGCGTGCGCTATTTGAGCGGCAACTGATTTAAGCCTAGCTGCAAGTCGAAATAATTCTCCAAAGTCGTCCATACTGCATTCATTAATTCAATCTACTGCTGCTCGGTAAGATCAAGTTGATCCACATATTGGCGGTATGGGGTGATGCAGTTATCATGCAATACTCCTTTTGTTTTTTAGGTGTTTAGCTTATGAGTATAACATGACAATTATCCAATTTATCTCCGCTTTTGGACTTGGCGCTCTAGTTAATGCATTAGTGCAGGCATGGCTTTCTCGGCGTGCTGATATTGCAAAACGCAACTTTCAGGAAAAGAAGGAGGCATATATTGGATTTTTAGATGCCATGTATGATTCAGAAATTAAGCGGTGTGAGAAATCTGCCATCCATGTTGGGCATTGGCACAACAGAGTAGAGCTTGTTGGCTCTAAGTCTGTAATTCAAGCGTGCATTAGGATAAGAGAAACCAACCCAATTAATGATGGCGTGCACCCTGACAGACCCCAAGCAATGATAGAATTAAAAGAGGCCATGCGAAAAGATTTAGGGGTAGTCAAAAGAGGATTATAATGAGCAGAGGTCAAAAAATCATATTTGCAGCATTCATAGGCGCAGCAATTGGTTCTGGTTTTGGTATTGCTGGTGGTGGTGACGCAATTGCAGCTACTATTCCATTTGCCGTAATTGCTGCAATAATTACTTATCTTTACACGCGCCCCACGCCTCCCGGCACTCCTACCCCTACGGAGGAACTGCGCACCCACGCAGTCCCGTTTTTATTACGCAGCCTAGGTTGGGCCTGGAATTTTCTTATGCGCATATTGCTAGCAACCCGGCTTATGCCGATATGCATGCGTCGCCCATGGATGCTCGCGGTAGTAATTTTCATACTGATGGCAGTTCTACCGTTCATATCATGGCTTTTTGCAGCTATGGGGATATATGCTATGCATCGTGACGTAAAAGCGCAAAATCAGTTTATGATTGCGATCTAGATAAGGAGTTAATCTGATTCACCCTGATGCTGGCATCCATTCAAATGTCTTTCCATCCAGTTGCGGCGGGGACTTGTAAATCTCCACCCAGTCTCTTATAACCATCTGTAATTGTTCAACCCGGTTCGAGTTAAGTCCTAGGGGGAGCACCAATACACCTATCAAATATATATAGAAAATGCTGGCCCTGACCGCCCCTGTCATTTAACAAAAACCCTCTTTAGTTGCCACGGCCACTATCGAACTTTTGTTTCATCACTAGGGAATTTTAACATGAAGAAAATCTTGGTTTGCCTTCCTCTCATCGCGTTCCTATCCGGATGCGGCGTAAGCAGCAGCGACGGCGTGGTCACACGCAGCGCTAACAGCGACAACGTCTTCGGCCTGACCGACGCGAGTGACGTGAGCGTTACCGGCGAATCGGCGGTGAAAAACGTGAACGACGTCGTCATCGGCTCGTTCAAAGTTGGATTTGTGGAATCCGGCAAACAGGTCAATCAGGCCAAAGGCACGTTCATGAAGCGCGCCATGGGCGGAAACGCGAAAGGCAACGTGAAACTGGAAGGCGTGAGCAGCGCTGAGATGCAAGCGGTCACCGAAGCTGCATACCGGGATTTTGTGGGCAAGCTACAGGCCAAAGGCTTCAATGTGGTGAACCGCTCACAGTTCACCTCGTCGGACGACTACGCCAACATGTCGAAAGACAAGTACCCCATGGAAACCGATAGTTCGGGCTTCCTGTCCTCCTACGGTAAAACCGTGTTCTACCAGCCTGCCGCATTCGGCAGCGAGGGCATTTCCTTTGCGAATGACATTCCCAAGGAGCAAACAGGAACCGGTTTTCTGTCGGGCATTCAAAACACTATGAGCGTGCGTGGCGACATGAAGGCGGCAAGCTTCGCCGAGGAAAGCAAAGTGGCGGTGGTGAGTGCTACTTATGTGGTGGATTTCGCTGCGGCCGGTGGCCATGCGGGCATCTCCTCCGCTTCGGTCGTAGTAGGCCAGAATCTGGCCGTAACGCAGGGTTCGGTTAAAATCATTTCCGGCGGCAGCGACAGCTTCACCAATGGCACGGCGGTCTTTGCGCTTGGCCAGCCTGTGGAATCGGGCCAGTCGTTTGGTGAAGTCATCAACGACACCTCGGATGCGGACGTTGCGGTTCAGGAAGTGACCAATGTGGCCAGTATTTTTATGGGCCAAGGCACCAACCGCTCGCGCGATTACATCGTGAAAGCGGACCCGCAGAAATACATGAACTATGCTGCTGACGTGCTGACAAAGGCGAACGATCGCCTGCTCAGCAGCATCAAAAAATAGCGTCCTGACGCGTTAATTTTAAGGGCTGGCCCAACAGCATGGGTCAGCCCTTTTTTATTGGCTGGGCGCTAGGCAAGCGTCTGGTTTACGGTGCTGTCGCGCGGTTTGCCGAATCGGCTAACCCTTGCCGACCTTTGCGCAACTCGGCCAATTCCTGGGTGACATCACGTGCACGGGTGGGGCTCATACCGGCCAGAATCGGGGCCACTTTGCGCTCCGACATCCGGTCGATCACCTCGAGCAATATCGGCATATCCATCTCGTTGAAAATCGCCGCCGCATCGCCCGGCTTCATGCTTTCATAGATTTTCACCAGGCTCTGTACTTCCGAATCCTGCTGCTGCTTATATTCGGCCACGACTTTCGCCAGTTCGGTCTGCAGCGATTTCATTTCACCGATCTTGTCATTGATACGTTTTTCCGTGGCGTCGAGCACCGTGGCTTTAAGCTCGAGATCACGCGCCCGCTGGTCCAGCTCTTCGCGCCGCTTGGTCAGGTTTTGCAAAATGTCCAACTCCGTCTGGCTGTACGCGGTCTGGCTGTCTTTCGTCTTCATCGCCTCCACCTGCTTGAGGGTCAGCTTGCCTTCGCCGTAGGTCGCCGGCTCGCCGCCAACGGTCGGCTGCGCACCGTCCGGTGCCTTCCCCGCCGCATCGCCGCCACCATGGCCGCCGTCTTCCGCCTCCTTCTTTGGGGCGCTCGAGGCCGTAGCGTCGCGCACGGCCAGTAATTCGTTAAGCTCGCGGCTATGCAGATACACACCGTTGAGCTTCACAACCAGCAATAGAAAAAGCATGGCCAGTGTTAAGGGAAGCAGGCGAAACCGCGCCGTGCGGAGCACGCGTTTGGGGCGTTTCGTGGATGTTTTATTCACCATGGGCTACCTGCCTGCTTCGTCTTTCGTGCCGAGCACGTCGATCAATTCCTGCTCCGCGCGCGACCGGGCGCGCTGGCGCCGTGGGCTCAGCGCCGCGCCCGCCGCCATCGGCGTGGCGGCCTGTGGCTCCCCTGCAGGCGCTACACGCCGTGCCTCGGCACGCGGTGGGGTGGGGCGCGGGGCGTCCATCGCCGGTTCGGGCTTACCCATCAGCTTGCTGCTTTTTTCGATCATGTATTGCAGATCGTCGGCAAGGAAATTTGCCTTGTCGATCTTATGTTGCATGTTTTCGCTCAGGCGGCGGGTGGCGGTATGAATTTCCGCGATGGAATCAGTGGCTCGCTGGGTCGATGCATCGAACTCGCGAATAATCTGCGCCAGCTCGGAACGTGAATCCTGTAACTCGCGAATACGACCGTTGAGCCGCCAGCAATAGACAATCGTCAGGACCAGCAGCAAGACCATCATGCCGTCCACGAATAACGAAAGCACGGTACCGCCCATTTATATCGCCCCCTGTTCGCGCAATAATTCACGGAAGGCGCGAATGTCTTCGTTCACCGCGATGGCGATTTTATCGCCCACGCGGCCCACCTGTGCCGTGGTCAGCGGCACGCCGCCGCATTTCACACGCACCGGGTCTTCCGGCGTCACGTCGAGCAACACGGTTGAACCGATTTGCAGGTTCACCACCTCGCCGAGTGAGATTTTACGCTCGTCGAGCACGGCCTCCACATCGACATAAGTCTGTCCGACTTCACGACCCAGATGCCGTTCCCAAACCGAATCCTGGCCGAATTTTTCGCCCATGAACATTTGCANNACATTTGCAGCAGCAAATCGCGAATCGGCTCCAGCGTCGAATGCGGCAGCAGAATCTCGATCATACCGCCGCGCTCTTCCATATCGACACGCAGGCGCACCAGCAACACGGCGCTGTTCGGCCGGGCGATCTGGGCAAAGCGGGGGTTGCTCTCCAGTCGGTCGAACTGGAAACTGACCGGCGAAAGCGGATCGAACGCTGCGCTCAGATCGTTCAGCACGATATCGGTCATTTTCCTGACGATATCCTGCTCGATCGTGGTGTAGGGCCGCCCCTCCACCCGTACGGGTTTGGAAGTGCGCCGCCCGCCAAGAAGAATATCCACCGTTGAATAAATCTGAGCCGAGTCGATGGTGAGAATGCCGAAATTCTCCCATTCCACTGCCCGGTAGACCGCCAGTAGCGCCGGCAATGGAATAGAGTTCATGTAATCGTCGAACCGCATCGAGACCATCGAGTCAATCGATACGTCGACGTTATCGGAGGTAAAATTCCGTAGCGACGACGACAGCATCCGCACCAGCCGGTCGAATACGACCTCAAGCATCGGCAGTTTTTCGTACGCCATCATTGAACGGTCGAGAATAGCGTAAATGCCGCTCGAACGATCTTCCGTCGCGCCGCCATCAAAGCCGAGCAACAGATCGATCTCGTCCTGATTCAATACGCGGGCGGGCTCTTCGTCTTCTGCAGGCGCAGCGCCATCGTCACCGGAGGCGTCGCCACCGGTCGTTTCCGCCGCCATCATCTTTTCCCATTCGGCGGCGGCGTCTTCTTCGCTTTGCTGTGTTTCATCAGCCATGGTTGTCCCTGTCCCTGCACTACCTGTACGGTAGTGCAAAATGCTTGCCAGAGCACACCCATCCTAAAACCCGGGCGCGATCCATGCCGCCACCTCTTGGTCGAATTTATTCGTTACTGTACGATAATCTCACTGAAAAGTATATCTTTAACAAGCCCTTCCTCAACGGTTGCGTTGATCCGGCTCATTAATTCATCGCGCAGGCGATAAATCCCGGCCGAGCCTTGCACATCCGTCGGGCGCAACTCCCGCAAATAGGTGTTAAAGGTATCGAGAATGCGAGGCTTGTTGGCTTCCACCGTGGCAACGGCAGCCTTGTCGCGCAGCTCCAACGTGACCGACATTTTAAGGAAGCTGACGCGCGAGCCGCTACTGCTGAGATTGACCAGGAACTCGGGCAGCTCGTAATACACCGGCGCGGCGGCAACCGCCTCTTCTTGCTGTTCCTCGGCGGTGGGCATATCGTGTCCGCCACCCCCCATCACGGTCATCAGAACCACCCCGACCGCAATCAATGCGGCAACGGCGCCAGCAACAATGAACACCAGTTTTTTCTTACCTTTGCGTGGCGCGCCTTCTTCCCCTTCAACCTCACCCTCGGTTTCAGGTGCAACGGTGTCGGCATCTTCGGTTTCCGCTTCAACTTTTTTCTTTTTACCCAACATGTAGAATGTCCCCTGTGCGTGCGTTTTTTTTATTTAGCTTGTTATAACGGTTCTCGCAGAATCTTACAATTTTCTTCTCCTGTCATCTTAAAAGAAATTAGGAAAATCATTTTATTACCCCGGGCAAAAGCAACTTGGCACGCTTTATGCTTTGGTAGTGGCGACGACGAATCAACAATGAGCGAATCGCCATGGATAACAGCATCTATATTACCCTCTCCCGTCAATTGGGCGTCTTCCGCGACCTGGAAGTAACGGCCAATAACATCGCCAACATGAATACGCCCGGCTACCAGGCCGAGAAATTAATGTTCAGCGATTACCTGGTGCAGGATAAAAAACAAAAAGATGCCTACGCCAACGACCCCACCAGCTGGCGCGATACCACGCCCGGCAGCATCCGCAGCACGGGCAACCCCTTCGACCTCGCCATCAGCGGGCCGAATGCCTACTTTCAAATCCAGACGCCGCTCGGCGTGCGTTAAACCCGCACCGGTAGCTTTCAGATGAATGGCGACGGCACGCTGGTGACCGCGCAGGGCTACCCGGTACTGGGCAACGACGGCGGCGAGATCGCCATTCCGGAAAATGCCCGTGACATCCGCATCAATGGTGGCGGGCAGATTCTGGCCGACGGCGAGGATATCGGACAGGTCGGCATTATGGAATTCGCCAACGAAAAAGCCATGCGCCGCATGGGTAACCAACTGCTGCAGAGCGACGAAAACCCGCTTCCCTCCGAAACGGCACGCGTTGTGCAAGGGTCGGTAGAAGCCGCTAATGTCAGCCCTGTCACGGAAATGGTGCGCGTGATGGAGCTGACACGCAGCACCACCAGCACCGCCAAATTCATCGAGGTCATGTACGACCTCCAACGCAAAACCGCGAGCACCTATGCTCGTCAACAATCGTAACCGGGAGTAATTGACCATGCGTTCACTGGATATTGCAGCCACCGGCCTTGCCGCCCAGCAGCTTAATGTCGACACGATTTCGCACAACCTCGCGAACATGACGACGACCTCGTATAAATCCGAGCGTCCGGAATTTCAGGATCTTCTTTACCAGGATCTGCGCCGCGTCGGCGTAAACTCGACCGACCAGGGCACCATTTTACCGGTGGGTGTACAAATCGGCCTCGGGGTAAAAACCGGCGCCATCTCGCGCAATACCAGCCAGGGCCCGCTCGAGAACACCGAAGGGCCGCTCGATATGGCCGTTCAGGGCAAAGGCTATTTCCAGGTCGAGCTGCCGGACGGCACCATCGCCTATACCCGCGACGGTTCGTTCAAACTGTCGGAGGACGGCACCATCGTTACCCGCGACGGCTTTACCGTGCAGCCCGCTATTACCATCCCCGACAATGCCGAATCGATCAGCATCAACGCCTCGGGCGAAGTCGCGGTCATCATCACCGGCCAGGTCGACGCCCAACAGCTCGGCCAGCTGGAGCTTTCCTCCTTCATCAACCCGGCAGGCCTGCAAGCCACCGGCGACAACATGTATCTCGAAACCACCGCCTCCGGTGGCCCGCTGCTCAACAACCCCGGCCAGGATGGCATGGGCACTTTGTTGCAAGGCTATCTCGAGACGTCCAACGTGAATCCGGTGGCCGAGATCACCGACCTCATCGTGGCTCAGCGTGCGTACGAAATGAACACCAAGGTGCTCTCCGCCGCCGACCAGATGCTCCAATCGCTCAACCAATCGGTCTAACGGAGGGCACGCATCATGAACGACTTGAAACCCACCACCCCGCCTAGCCAAGAACGCCCCAAGGCGTCGGCTGGCACCACGAAAAAAGCGGTCGTTTTTACCGCTTACCTGCTCGCTGCCCTGCCCTACAACATGGCGATGGCCGCGAACTGGCAAACGCCAGCGCAGGTTGCAGCGCTTAATACCGGCGCTACGCCACCGCAGGCGACCTCCATTACCATCACCACCGTGCCGGTGGCCGAGCGTAAATATTTCCAGGTCACCTATCAGGATGTGGCCAAGGAAGTCGCGCGCCAGCTCGAAGCCAAAGGGGTGGAAAAACAAGCCCGCGCCACCACTAACCCGGCAAACAGCAATGTGCTGCACGCTGCCGATCATCCGCTAAAACTTGCCGTACACGGCCTGCAGATCGACCCGGCAACTCGCCAATGGCAGGCACAGGCCTATATCGTCAGCAACGGCGAAACCGAGCTGGTACGCCCCATTGCCGGCCATTACGAAGGCATGGTTTCGGTACCGGTGCTAAGCCACCAGCTGCGCCGCGCGAATGTAATCGAAGCGAGCGATATCACCATGCGCACTATCCCAAGCCGCCAGCTACGCAAAGATACCATCACCCGCGCCGAGGACCTCATCGGCAAATCGCCGCGCGGCACTATTTCGGGCGATCGCCCGGTACGCGCCAGCGAAATCACCGCGCCGATTCTTGTCCATCGCGGCGATCCGGTCGAACTTACCTACACCACCCCGTACATGAACATCGCCACGACCGGCACCGCGCTGGAAGATGGCGAGTTGGGCGGGCTGGTACGCATTAAAAATACCAAGTCAGAAAGAGCCGTGACCGGACGTGTGGTCGCCAGCGGCCGTGTCGAAGCCAACGTCGCATCAGGGAGCTAAATACCATGAAATTCTTTCAATTCGCATTGTTAAGCGCCACGGCGCTTTCCCTCACCGCCTGTGCCAGCAACATCGAGAAGCTGGCCAATGCGGGCAAGCGTCCGCCCATGTCGGAAGTGAACAATCCGCAAACCACCGCCGAGTATAAGCCGCTTTCCTGGCCGCTGCCGGACCCGGAAGCCGCGTCCGTGCGCACGGCAAATTCCCTGTGGCAACCCGGCAGCCGCGCCTTCTTCCGCGACCAGCGCGCCCAGCGCGTTGGGGATATTTTACGCGTGAACGTGGCGATTTCCGATCAGGCGAAACTTGATAACAAAACCGATCGTCAGCGTGATACGGCCGAGAATGTCGGTGCGCCGCAGCTGTTCGGGTTGGAAAACCCCATCACCGATCTCACCCGAGCCGATCCTAATAACTGGTTCAGCATAAACGGGGCGACGCAAAGCAACGCCACCGGCAAAATTGACCGTAAGGAAACGATCAATACTCAGGTGGCGGCGCTGGTGACGCAGGTACTGCCCAACGGCAACCTAGTGATCGAAGGCACGCAGGAGATTCTTGTGAATTACGAGATTCGCGAAGTGTCGATCAAGGGTGTGATCCGGCCGGAAGACATCAATTCCGACAACACGGTCGAATCCAGCCAGATCGCTCAGGCCCGTATCGTCTATAGCGGCCGCGGCCAGATCAGCGACATCAGCCAACCGCGTTGGGGCCACCAGGTGATTGAGGCGATCAGCCCGTTCTAGTGGAATCTGGAAACTGGAAGCTGGAATGTGGGTTCGACTCCTTCATTCCTCCCCCTGCAAGGGGGAGGTTAGGAGGGGGTTCACTTTGACTTTGGAGTCGGGTAGCTGGAAGCTGGAAGCTTTAATCTGGGTTCGACTCCTTCATTCCTCCCCCTGCAAGGGGGAGGTTAGGAGGGGGTTCACTTTGACTCCGGACTCTGGTAACTGGCGACTGAACCCCATCACCCGTCATTCCCGAGCTAGCGACGTCCAAATGCTAAAGCATTCGGTATCGGAGCTTCATCGGGAATCCAGAAATGCTGGTACAGTCAGGTCTGGATTCCCGCCTGCACGGGAATGACAAACGTGATGGGCAACGAGGGCTTAGCCACCCATCACATACAAAAACGGCGCGGGGAAGGACATCACCCGCGCCGTTTTTCTTTGGAACTCATTGGACTAAACGTTCATTCCCGCGCCCTGCATGGCACCTTTAGCGCCCACTGTCGGCACCTGAATATTATCGAAACTGGCAGCAAACGGGGAAGTGTCTGCTAGTTGTAAATTCTGCTGCTTGGCGGCATTTAAACCTAATTTCGGCGTTTCAGCGACTTCAGGTGCAGTGCTTGTAGAGCCACCAAGCGTGAACATCGAGCCAATATTGCCGATGCCTTCAAAGGCACCACTAACACCGGCTAGAAGGCCGCCACCAACATTGCTAATTCCCTGCACCGCGCCCTTCACCAAATCCCCCGCCGGTTCGATCAGCAAACGGTTGATAAAATTATCGAAGGCAGAAATGTAGCCGGAGCCTAAAGCCATAAAATCTCCTAATTCCCTCACACTATACCATATTTCCCTAAGAATTGGTTAAGAAGAAATATGACAGTTTTGTGACAATGAGAGGATAGAATCTGGAATCGGGACAAAGGACATCCCCGTTAGCGCCGGAATGGCCACGAATAATCTCAATCCGGTTTCCTAATCCAATATCCAGATTCTAGATTCCCGATTCCCGCTACAGATTCTGTGCGTCGGTCTTGAAGATAAAACAGGGCGAATTTTGCGCGATCAGCATTTCACAGGCTTTTTTTGCCTGATGCTCCGATAAATTTTCGAGCCGTGCGCGATGAATCGTCGTACCCGGCCCACCGGCGCCGATCACTGTCATGCGCGAGCCCTGTAATGTGCCCGCTGCCTGGCTGTAGGCCTGCCGTACAGCACGCTCCGCCAGCGCCTGGCTGGAAAACGCGCCGACCTGAATACCCCAGACCGCATCCGATGCAGCTTCGCTCGACAAGCCACCCTGCGCACGACCAACCATCTGCGCATCGAGCGTGGAGGTGGTGGCCGCTTTCGCGACGCCACGATCCGCCGCTACCCGTGCCATGGTCACTTCCGGCGCAGGCGATGAGGCTTTCGGCGCGCTTGCACCGCCCGCGCGCGGGGTCGGCAGGTTCGCGGCATAAATCCGCCCGGTTTTCTGCCCACGGCTGGCAATCACCTTGTAGCCTTTATCGAGCAGCGCAATCATCTGGTTGTCGCGCCAGCTGGAGCTGGTACCGCCGAGCACCACCCCCACCAGCGGCCGCCCGCCACGGTTCGTGTAGCTCACCAGGTTGAACCCGGACGCGTTGATATAGCCCGTTTTAATACCTTCCGTGCCCGAATAGCGCAGCATCACACGGTTGTGGGTGTAGTAGGTTTTGCCCTTCCAGCTGAACTGGCGGGTGGTGAAATAATCCCAGTATTGCGGGAAATCGCGTTTCAGGGCGATGCCCAGCTTCGCCATATCGCGTGCGGTGGTATATTGCCCGCTATTGGGTAACCCGTGAGGATTTTTGAACACGGTGCCGTTCATGCCAAGTGCCCGCGCCTTATCGGTGGAGCGCTTGGCAAACGCATCGACACTGCCGTTTAAATTCTCGGCCACCACCACGGCGACATCGTTGGCCGATCGCACCACCAGGGCTTTGATGGCCGTTTCCACCGGAATGCGGTCTTTCGGCGTCAGCGAGATATTGGTTTGCGGCATGGTCGCCGCATAGGACGACACGTTGAGTTTACTATTCAGGGTAACTTTTCGCGCGGCCAAATCCTCGAACAGCAAATACAGCGTCATCATTTTGGTGAGCGACGCGGGATACCGACGCGTATCGGCACTGCGCGAATGGTAGATTTCACCGGTTTGCGGATTCATGATGAGCGCCGCGTAACGCGGGTCGCGCTCCCCCGTGCGGGCGGCATTACCCCGCGCCGCATCGGCCGTAAGCGGCAGCGTCACTACGAAAAAAAGCAATAGCGCGAAAATAATGCGGCAGGAACGCATGCGGGTATGAGCCTTCGGAATGAATGTTCGTTTTTGGTTCTAGGATAAACCCGCATCGCCCCGCAAGCGTTACTTGGCAATCGTCAACGCCTTCAAAGCCTGCGGCCCGATCGCATAGAAATCCACCGCCACCTCCACCATACCGAGCGACGCATAAAACGCTTTGGCGGCAGTATTCTTCTTCAGCACCGTCAACGACACCCAGTGTCCACCCTCATGCAGGCACTGATTGGCCAAAGCGTGGTATAACACACGCCCTACCCCTTGCCCACGATAGGTAGAGGTCACAATAATATCCGCCAGATGATACCCGGTGGTAGCGCTTACTGTGTCGTACCCCCAGTAAAACAGTACAAGCCCGATGGGCTGGTCGCCGTCGCAGGCTAAAAGCGTGCGCATTTCGAGGCGCGTATTATTTTCATGAAATAGAATATCGGACAAATCCTGCGCCGAGGCCGAACGGTCGTATCCTTCAAAACGATTCAGCTCGGTGAGCAATTCCGTGATATGCTCCATATCCTGCACTTCGCCGGGGCGAATGGTAAAACCCGATGTGGACAATGCGATCTCCCCTTGTCTGCCAGCCATTCCGTAGTATCTAACTCCCATGCACGCACAAGCGGTATCAGATGGCAATAGCCAAGCCTACCTTTCCAAGCTGAATCCCGAGCAGCGCCAGGCGGTGGAAGCCACCGAGGGCCCTGTGCTGGTACTGGCCGGTGCCGGTACCGGTAAAACACGCGTGCTTACCACGCGTATCGCCCATCTTATCAATACGCAGCGGGCTTTTCCCAGCCAGATACTGGCGGTTACCTTTACCAATAAAGCGGCGGCCGAAATGCGCGGCCGCGTGGCGCAACTGCTGTTTGGCGACGAAGAGCCCACATCCAATGCTTTCTGGCTGGGGACATTTCATTCCATCGGCGCGAAAATTCTCCGCCGCCATGCCGAGCTGGTGGGGCTGACGCCGCAATTCACCATTCTCGACGATGATGACCAGCAACGCCTTATCAAAGCCCTGCTGGCCGACAACAATATCGACCATCAGAAATTTCCGGCGCGCGCGGTGTTGAGCACCATTCAAGGGTGGAAAGACCGTGGGCAAACGCCCGACAAAGTGACCGAGCAACCGGGAAGTTTTACGCTGGTACAGGTGGCAGCCAAACTCTACCCGCTCTACCAGAACCGGCTGCGCACCCTCAATTGCTGCGATTTCGGCGATTTGCTGTTGCATAACCTGACCATTTTTCAGGCACACCAGAACGTGCTGGAAGAATATGCACGGCGCTTTCGCTATATCCTCGTCGACGAGTACCAGGATACCAACGTCGCCCAATATCTGTGGTTGCGCCTGCTTGCGGCCTACCACAAGAACCTCTGCTGCGTTGGCGACGACGATCAGTCGATCTA
>DITH01000032.1 GCA_002422745.1 Alphaproteobacteria bacterium UBA6189 | reverse complement strand
CCCGTGGCAGGGGCAGAACCAGCCGGCGTAATCGCCGGCGCCGTTGCCCAGCGGCACGCAGCCCAGATGGGTACAAACCCCCACCTGCACCAGCCATTGCTCCTTACCCTCTTTCACCCGCGCCGTATCGGGCTCGGGATCGCGCAGCGTACTGATATCCACCCCACGCGCCTCGTCGATATCCTTGGCCGTGCGGTGGCGGATGAACACCGGCTTGCCGCGCCACATCACTTTAATTTCCTGGCCCTGGGCAATCGGTGCCAAGTCCACTTCGGTGCTGGCCAGCGCCAGCACGTCAGCCGAAGGGTTCATGCTGTCGATAAACGGCCAGAGCAACGCCGCGCCACCCACAGCGCCCATGGCCTGGGCCGTTAAAATTAGAAAGTCGCGCTTCGATTCTTCCACCGCATGCGCGTGGCCGGGGGGCGTATCGGCAACGGGATGTTCAATGCTCATACTGTTCTCTCGCGCTGGTCGCGTTATTCGAATGGTTTGACTGGGTGCTACCGCTCACCCGCTTCCCTGTCAAGCAAGCTTGCGCATCCGATGACCGGATGCAGCGATTATCCGATGATCAGTGTCGGGATTGATGAAATAGCACGACGACGCAGATCCCTCTTTTTTCCGGCAGCACGTTTGCGTCAAAAAGGGTGAGATGCTAGGAGTGCCTGCGCGCAAGGAGGGAGTGTAGCGGCGCTACATGACCGACCGAGCACAGCCACGACAACGCAGATCACTCTTTTTCACGCAAACCATGATAAACCTCGTACTGTATCAGCCCGACATTCCGCAAAATCTCGGCGCCTGCCTGCGGCTCTCGGCCTGCATGGGTTGCACCGTGCATGTGGTCGAGCCCTGCGGCTTCCCGCTCGACGATAAAAAACTCAAACGCGCCGCGCTCGATTATTTTCACCTGGCGCGGCTGGTGCGCCATCGCAGCTGGGAGGCGTTTTTAACCTACCGGACGGCCCATCCCGGCCGCCTGCTGCTGCTCGAAACCGACGGCAGCGCGCCCTATACCCGCTTCACCTACGCGCCGACCGATTATATCATGCTCGGTCGCGAAACCGCCGGCACCCCGCGCGACCTCTACACCGTAATGGACGCAACACTCGCCATTCCCATGCGCCAAGGCGCCCGTTCGCTCAACGTGGCGATGGCGGCGGGCATGCTCGTGGCCGAAACCTGCCGCCAGTTCGACTGGCGTTTCGCCCCCGCTTGATATACATCATGGCCCGGCACCGACGCGATGCTACGAGGGCGACGGCACCACGAAAGGAGTCCGCCATGGCACAACCCGCACCATCATCCGCACCCATGAAACTCACCGAGCAGCAATCTCTCGCCAGCGACTGGTTCCGCACGTTGCGCGACCGCATCTGCGCCGAGTTCGAACAGATTGAAGCGGAACACGTCGCCTCGAACAGTGCGCTCCATCGCCCAAAGGGCCAGGCGGAGGGGGCAAGCCTCCCTTCCTTTAAAAAAACCCCCTGGTCGCGCGATCAGGGCGGCAGCGGCGAAATCAGCCTGATGAAAGGCATCGTCTTCGAGAAGGTCGGGGTGAATATCTCCACCGTCCATGGCGAATTCTCCGAGCCCTTCCGCAAAGAGATTCCCGGCGCGGCCGAAGACCCGCGTTTCTGGGCG
Source organism: Alphaproteobacteria bacterium UBA6189 (assembly GCA_002422745.1). Lineage (GTDB taxonomy): Bacteria > Pseudomonadota > Alphaproteobacteria > Rickettsiales > UBA3002 > QFOX01. The sequence continues at coordinate 8,048 of DITH01000032.1, read as the reverse complement.
TCGGGCATTTCGCTGGTGGCACACATGGCCTCACCGCTCGTGCCCGCGGCGCATTTCAACACCCGCATGATCACGACCGGCAACGGCAACCGCCTGTGGTTCGGCGGCGGCGGCGATCTCAACCCGATGTACCCCGTCGCGCAGGACACCGCCGATTTCCACGCCGCCTTCAAGGAGGTCTGCGACCAAGCCGACGCATGGGTGCGCGCAACCGGTGGGCAGCAGCAACCTTCGGTAGCCTTTTACGACGCGTTCCGGGACTGGTGCGAGGAATATTTCTTTATTCCCCATCGCAATGAATCGCGCGGCGTCGGCGGTATCTTCTATGATTATCTCGGGCTGAACCATTTAGGATCGGCGCGCGACCCCATCCCTCCGGGCCAGTTCGGCCGCGGCGGGCTCAATAAGGAAGCCACCGCCCGCGGCATGGAAATCGCCGCCAATGCGCCGCTCGACTGGGCGCAATGTTTTGCGTTCACTCAGGCGGTGGGCGAGGCATTTGCCACCATCTACCCGGCACTGATCCGCCGCCATATGGCCGAACTATGGACGGCCGAGCAGCGCGAGCACCAGCTGCATAAGCGCGGCCGCTACGCCGAATATAATTTGCTCTACGATCGCGGCACCCGCTTTGGGTTGATGACCGGCGGCAATGCCGAGGCCATCCTGATGTCGCTGCCACCGGAAGCGAAATGGGCCTGACGAAAGAAGCCACCGCGCATGACACGCGGTGGCTTCATCGATGCACCGGCTTGGGGGGCTGGGGTTTTACAAGTCAGGCGCTTGTGAAAGCGAACTTACAGGGCTCGTAAATCCGGTGCGGTCGAATTAATCGTCGTAACCGTCGCCGTCATTCGTTTCGGCGGCGTTTTCGATGTTAGTGCCGAGCTTTTCGGTATCGCGGCCAAAGCCTTCGGTGGTTTCACAGGCGGCCAGCAGGGCAAGCGTCGCCAGAAGTGCGGCAGAAGTTTGTTTCATCATGGGTATGCTCCGTTTGGTGGTTTGAATGAACTCCCCCACCCTGACGCAGCCGAGGTCAAGATACGATGCTTCCCACCAGGGGGAATATAAATATTATATAGTCTGTCCCGACCGGGCAGTATTCCGACGTTGCCGATGCTCGAGATACCATAGCAGGATCAATCCGGGGATCGCCATGGTGCTGGCAATGGCAAAAAACCATGCCCAGCCTACCGCTTCGGCCAAAGCGCCCGATGGAGTCGACAGCCAGGTACGGCCAAACGCCGCCAGCGACGACAGCAGCGCATATTGGGTGGCGGTATAATGGGTTTTACACAACGCACTTAAATACGCGATGAAAGCGGTGGTGGCCATGCCGCCGGTCAAATTCTCCAGCGAAATACTCAGAGTAAGAAACTGCAGGTCTGCACCTAGCTTGGCCTGCACTACCAGCAGCAGATTGGTCAGCATATGGCCGAACCCGCAAATCATCAGCGAACGGTACATTCCCCATTTCGCTACCAACCATCCCCCAATAAAACTGCCGAGAATCGTCGCGATCAATCCGTAAACTTTTACCACCGCCGCGATTTCCGTTTTGGTAAACCCCAGATCGAGCAGGAACGGGTTGAACATAATGCCCATGAACGCGTCGCCAAGCTTATAGAGAATCACAAAACACAGCACCCCGAACCATAACGGTCGCTGCATGAAGTCCTTGAATGGTGCGATGACGTTTTCCCGCACAAACGTCACCAATAGGCCTGTCTTGTGGGCGAGGTCTAAATTCGGCGGCAGATTTCGGGTGAGGGCATAGTCGGCGTCCTCTTCCACCGCCGGTTCTTTCGCGATCAGCGTCAGTAGCATGGCGCTTGCCGCCACCGCGGCCATGATGAAGTAAAAGCGCTGCCAGCCCAGCTGGTCGGCCAGCGCCAGTGCCCCGGCGCCGGAAAGCAGCATGCCGATGCGGTAGCCGAACGTTGCCATCGCGGCGCCCTTGCCCTGCTCCTCCACCGTCAGCCGTTCCACGCGGTACGCATCGATCACGATATCCTGCGTGGCGCTTAACGTGGCCACCGCCACCGCCGCCAGCGCCGTGACGCCTGCTGCCGCCGCTGGATCGGTAACGCCCATCGCGGCTATCGCCGCCGCGAGCATGATCTGGGTTATCAGCAGCCAGCTGCGCCGTCGCCCGAGCCGCCCGAGCAGCGGAATGCGCAGCCCATCGACCAGCGGCGACCAGAGAAATTTGAAAGCATAGGGCGTCGCCACCGCCGCGAACAAGCCGATCGCCGCGCGGTCAACCGCCGCATCCGACAGCCAGGCCGTCAGTGTGCTGGCGGTGAGCGCCAGCGGCAGCCCGGAATAAAAGCCGAGGGCAAGGATGAGCAATAAGCCGGGTGAAAAATACGCGCGCATTGGCCCATCTAGTCATGGCGATGGGAAAGCACAAGATTCTTGTGTCCTTTGCTACCACCCACCGCGACAGGGTGCTTACGCTACCAGCAAACGCTTTAGCGGTTTTTGTGCCCGCGCCCCCAGATGGGTGATAATGTCCGACGCGCAGGCCGAGGCTAACCGGCCGCATTCGGCCAGGCTTAGCCCATGCGTGTAGCCATACAGGAAACCTGCCGCGTACAAATCGCCTGCGCCGGTGGTGTCCACCACTTCCGTCACCCAGATCGCATCGACCTGTACCCGGCCGTTCGGCGTCAGGATGATGCTGCCTTTGCTGCCGCAGGTAACGGCGATCACTTCGCACTGGCCTTCGAGGGCATCGAGCACTTCGTCGAACGATTTGCCCGGGTAAAGCGCCTTCGCTTCCTCGTGGTTACAAAACAGGATGTCGAAATCCTCGGCGATCATTTGCAGATATTCCTCGCGCGAGCGTTCGACGCAGAACACGTCCGACAGGGTGAAAGCCACTTTGGCCCCGACTTCCTTGGCGGTGGCGAATGCCTTGCGCAACGCCTGCTTGGTGCAGTCGAGATCCCACATATAGCCTTCGCCGTAGAACACCTGGGCACGGGCGATGAGCCCCATATCGACATCCTGCGGATGAATCTCGCCCGCCGCGCCGAGATAGGTATTCATCGTCCGCTGGCCATCAGGCGTCACCACGATCAGGCAGCGCGCCGTCGGCTGGCCGCCCACCGTTTCAGGGGTGGTGAATTCCACGCCCGACGCGTTCAGGTCATGGCGGAAAATTTTCCCCAGCTCGTCGTTATTCACTTTGCCGATGAAGGCCGTTTTCGCGCCCAGCGAGGCCATGCCCGCCAGCGTGTTCGCCGCCGAGCCGCCCGAGACCTCAGTACTCGGGCCCATCGCACCATACAGGCCCTCGGCCCGCGCATCGTCGATCAGGCACATGGTGCCTTTGCGCATCTGCTGTTCGTCGATGAACCGGTCATCGGCAAAGGAAAGCACATCGACAATCGCATTGCCGATTGCCACTACATGATACGGTTTGTCGCTCGCCATACTCACCCATTGTTTGCTAGAAGTTCGCGCGCCCGTTCCAGGTCTTCCGCAGTATCGACGCCGAGCGGTACCGTATCGACCACCACCGCGTCAATCCTCATTCCTGCCTCAAGCGCTCTTAATTGCTCCAGCTTCTCGCGCTGTTCGAGCGGGCTGGGCGGCAGGCTCACGAATTTTGCTAAGGCATCGCGGCGATAGGCGTACACTCCGATATGGTGGTAGCGCGGCCCGTCATTGGCCGGAACGGCGGCGCGGCTGAAATACAGCGCACGTCCGTTTTCGGCCAGCACGGCCTTCACCACCGCGGGGCTTACATGTTCTTCCGGCCGGGTAATGGGGGCGGCCAGTGTGGCGATATCCACCGCATGATTTTCCAGCGGCTTCAACAATGCCTTCAACAGGCGCGGCTCCAGCGTCGGCACATCGCCCTGCAGGTTGATGATGATATCGTAATGGCCGGCCAGTCCCGTCAGCGCGGCAGGTGTAGCAGCCGCAGGCTGCGAAGGGGGGGTAAGCCCCCCTGCTAATAACTCATGCGTAGCGCCGAATCTGCGCGAGCCGCTGGCGGCAGGGGTAGCCTGCACCGCAGGCGAAGGGGGGGTAAGCCCCCCTTCTAATAGCTTCACCACTTCCCAAATCCGATCCGAGCCCGAAGGCAACTCCGGATCGGTAATGAATGCCCGACCACCATGCTCGGTAATCGCTGCGTAAATTTCCGGCCCGTCGCAGGCCACCACCACCTCGCCGACACCCGATTCCACCGCGCGACGCCAGACCTGTACGATCATCGGCGCGTCGCCAATCATCGCCAACGGCTTATTGGGCAAGCGTGTGGCCTTAAGGCGCGCCGGGATCACGATCAGACATTTTGTCATCTTCTTTCGTTCCTTCATGCGAAACGTGGTTGCGATGCGAGTATCCGTATGATAACCGCCGACACATACCCTGCCGCATAGACGCAGACAGCAAAAATTACAACGGATAGGATTATGGCATCGAATCTCAATTCCAATAAAATCGCCGCCGCCATTCTGCTGGCCGGGTTAATCGGCATGGTCGCCGGCAAAGTCACCGATTTCCTGTATGACGGCGCCGAGGGCGACGCGCATCACGGCGAACATGTCGAACGTGGCTACCAAATTGAGGTCACCGAAGCCCCGGCCGGGGCCGGTACCCCCGCAGCACCCGTTGGCGCGGCCGATATCTCTGCCCTGCTGCCCACTGCCGATGCGGCGGCGGGCGGTGCGTACTTCGCTAAAAAATGCGCCGTGTGCCACACGGTCGAAAAAGGCGGTGCCAATAAGGTCGGCCCGCATCTGTATGGCGTGATGGGTCGCAATGTCGCCGGCGTCAGCGAATTCAACTACTCCAAGGCAATGAAAGAACATGCCGCCGAAGCCCCGACCTGGGATTGGGCATCGCTCAACCATTTCCTGTGGAATCCGAAGAAAACCGTGCCCGGCACGCTGATGGCCTATGCCGGCACCTCGAAAGATAGTGAGCGCGCCAACCTCATCGCTTACCTGAATACAATGACCGACACCAAGCAGCCGCTGCCCCCCGTCACCACCCCGGAAGCGGCGGATGCGGCCAGTGAAACCCCGGCCGAGCAGGCGCTCGACGCCGCCGTTAATCCGGCGATCAACGAGGAAGCGCCGAGTGGCGCGAAAACCGGCACCAGCGAAAAAGCCGCCACCACCGACTCCGAAGCCGCGGCACCCATTCCGGTCGAGGCCCCCGCCTCGCAAACCAAATCGCTGGATTAATGCGGCATCCACGCCGCTTGCTGACCATTGCCGTGCTGCTATTCACGGCGGCGGCGGCACAGGCGGCGCCCGGCATCGCCCTGTATGGCGAGCAGAAATACAAACCGGGTTTTCGCCATTTCGATTACGTCAATCCCAACGCGCCGAAAGGCGGGGTGCTGAAGCTTTCGTCGCTTTCCAGCTTCGATTCGCTGAACCCCTACATCCTCAAAGGCCTTACCGCTCCCGGCGTCACCAATTTCGTTTTCCAGTCGCTGATGGTCGCCAGCTACGATGAGCCACAATCCTACTATCCGCTGATTGCCACCGATATTCGCCTGGCCGCCGACGGTGCCTATGCCGACTTCACCCTCAACCGCAAAGCACGTTGGCACGACGGTGCCCCCATCACCGCCGACGATGTGGTCTGGACGCTCGATACCCTGAAAGCCGACGGCCACCCGATTTACCGCGTGCTGTATAAACCCATCGAGAAAGCCGAGAAACTGGGCACCCATCGCGTGCGTTTCCATTTCGCCGATAAGCTGCACCGCGAATTGCCGCTGATCGCAGCGTCGATGCCCGTGCTGCCCAAGCACTATTACGAAAAAGTCCCCTTCAACAAAACCACGCTCGAGCCGCCGCTGGGTTCCGGCCCCTACAAAATCGGCCGCGTCGATGCCGGCCGCGCCATCCGTTTCACCCGGGTCGAGGATTACTGGGCGCGCGATCTGCCGACACAAAAAGGTCTGTATAATTTCGACGTCATCCGGATCGATGTCTACCGCGACGACGTCGTGGCGCTCGAAGGCATTAAGTCCGGCCAGTTCGACTATTACGAGGAATATATCGCCCGCAACTGGGCCACCGCTTACAACATCCCCGCCGTGCGCGACGGGCGGCTGATCAAAACCGGCATCGAGCATAAAATCCCCCGTGGCATGCAGGGGTTCATTTTCAACACGCGCCGCGCCAAATTCGCCGACCGCCGCGTGCGTGAGGCGATCGACCTCACCCTGGATTTCGAGTGGATGAACCGCACCCTGTTCTATAATGCCTACACCCGCAACCGCTCCTTCTTCGAAAAAACGCCTTTTGAATCGGTCGGCAAACCTGACGCCAAGGAGCTGGCACTGCTCGAGCCGTTCCGTTGTGAGAACATCTCCTCGGAATCCGAAGGTGACGCGAAGGCCTCGCCAGCAAGCGATCTGCCTGAGCAATCCATGAAAAACTGCCTCCCTTCCGCCCTCTACACCGAGGAGTATCAGGTGCCCACCACGCCGGGCGACGGCTTCGCCCGCGATAATCTCATCAAGGCGCAGCAACTGCTCAACGATGCGGGCTGGGTGATGCGCGACGGCGAACGCGTCCATGCCGAAACGGGCGAGAAACTCACCATCGAATTCCTCATGACCCAGCGCACGTTCGAGCGGGTCATTTCCATCATGCGCTACAATCTGAAGAAGCTCGGCATCGCCTCGGAATTTCGCTATGTCGACGCCTCGCAATACCAAAAACGCCTCGATAAATTCAATTTCGACGTGGTCAGTGTCTGGTGGAATCTCGGCCTTCATTATCCCGGTTCCGAGCAATACACGTTATGGCATTCCAGCCAGGCCGATATCCACGGCTCGCAGAATCTGGGCGGGGTGAAACACCCGGCTGTCGATACGCTGGTCGAAAAAATCATGCGCGCCCAAACGCGCGACGAGCTCGAACCCGCCGCCGAGGCGCTCGACCGCGTGCTGCTTTGGGAACATTACGTCATTCCGCACTGGTCGATCCATAAATGGCGCGTGCTGTACTGGAATAAATTCGGCCGCCCCGCCATCACCCCCGATTATAATATCTGCACCGAATGCTGGTGGACCGCGCCGCAGAAGAATGTGCCGCTTAAACCTCCTGCGTCCCCATCCAGCGCGCGTAGCGCCGAAGCGGCGCGAGCCGCGAACGCGGCAGGGGTCAGCGAAGCGAAGGGGGTACAAGCCCCCCTTGAGGAGAAACCCTGATGCTCGGTTACATCGCCCGCCGCCTTCTTCTCATGATCCCCACCCTGCTGGGCATTCTGCTGATTAATTTTCTGATCGTGCAGGCAGCGCCGGGCGGCCCGGTCGAGCAGCTCGTCGCCCAGCTTACCAACCCCGCCGGGGCGCAAGGCGCTGCGCAGCGCACCAGCGGCCCCTCCGGCGATATGGGCTCGGTCAGTAACCTGCAGGCCGCATCGGGCACGGCCTATCGCGGCGCGCAGGGCATCGACCCCGATCTGCTCGACGATATCCGCAAGCAATACGGGTTCGACAAGCCACCGGTCGAGCGCTTCTGGCTGATGCTGCGCGACTATGCCCAGTTCAATTTCGGCACCAGTTTTTTCCGCGACGAACCCGTCATCAACCTCATCCTCGACAAGCTGCCCGTGTCGATTTCCCTCGGGCTTTGGACCACGCTGATCGTCTACCTCATCTCCATCCCGCTGGGCATCCGCAAAGCCGTGCATGACGGCTCACCTTTCGATGTCTGGTCGTCGGCCATCATTGTCATCGGCCAGGCCATCCCCGGGTTTCTCTTTGCCGTTTTGCTGCTGATCCTGTTTGCCGGCGGCAGTTACTTTCAGTGGTTTCCGTTACGCGGCCTGGTGTCCGATAACTGGGATATGCTGCCGCTGGGCGAGAAAATCCTCGATTATTTCTGGCACCTCACCTTGCCCATCATCTCCATGGTGATTGGCGGGTTTGCTTCGCTCACCCTGCTCACCAAAAATTCCTTCATCGAGGAAATCTCCAAACATTACGTCATGACCGCGCGCGCCAAGGGTCTGCCCGAGCGCCGCGTGCTCTACCGCCATGTCTTCCGCAACGCCATGCT
>DITH01000195.1 GCA_002422745.1 Alphaproteobacteria bacterium UBA6189 | reverse complement strand
TCTCGACCGTCACCCCCTGGATGAACCCGCCCAGGATCAGCCCTTGGGCCGCCGCCGTCAGAATGGAGCCGCCGGCGAACATCTGGGTCCAGAATTTGCGACCCCGATTGCGGGCGCGGAAGCGGAACTCAAACGCCACCCCGCGCAGGATCAGCCCGCCGAGCATCAAAGTCACCGGTAGGTACAACGCCGTCAGGATAATGCCGTGTGCCAGCGGGAACGCGACCAGCAAAATACCCACCCCCAGCACCAGCCAGGTTTCATTCGCATCCCAAAACGGGCCGATGGAGGCAATCATCATATCGCGCTCGTCCGGATCGGCCCGGCTCATCAGCATACCGACACCCAGATCGTACCCATCGAGCACGACATAAATCAGCATCGACAGTCCCATCAGTAGCATAAACACCAACGGCAGCCATTGACCATTCGTCCACATTTCCATGGTTACACTCCCTGTTTATCGGCGACTTTAGCCACCGCCGCCGAGGAAAATCCTTCCGCGGGCGCCTCTTTCTCCGGCTTGGATTTACTGGCAAGGTAGAATAGCACCGCCACATAGGCCACGATCAGCAGCAGGTATAACCCCAGATACATCGCAAGCGACATGGCGATCATAGGTGCGGCGACATCGGACGCCGCATCGGCAGTGGCCAATACGCCATGCACCAGCCACGGCTGACGGCCGATTTCGGTGACGTACCACCCCGCCACCGTAGCCACCCACCCGGCGAAGGTCATCACTACCAGCAACTGCGCCAGCCAGCGCGTGGGCTGATTGCGCCGCGCCAATTGCCAGCTGCCGATCCACGAAGCAAGCAGCATCAGCATGCCTACCCCCACCATGATGCGGAAAGCGAAGAACACCGGTGCCACCGGCGGGTGTTGGCCATCGAATTCATTGAGTCCTTTAAGCTCACCGTCCGCCCCATGCGTAAGCAGCCAGCTTGCCCCGCCCGGAATACGCAACGCAAAATCGGTACGCAGCTCGGCAGAATTCGGCACGCCGAATAAAATCAGATCGGCACCTTTTTCGGTTTCCCATATCGCCTCAATCGCGGCGATTTTCGCTGGCTGATGTTTCAACGTATTCAGCCCGTGCATATCCCCCACCACGATCTGGATGGGTATCAGCACTGCGGCCACATACACCGCGCTTTTCATCGCAGCCATCACGCTGGCGCCCCTGTCGCCGCGCAGCCAGCGGTAGGCCGATATCCCGGCAATAAGAAACGATGCTGTCAGCCCCGAAGCAAGCAGCATATGGGTAAGCCGGTAGGGCATCGAGGGGCTGAACAGAATGGCTAGCCAATCGGTCGCATGCGCCACCCCATCACGCATCTCGAATCCTACCGGCGTATGCATCCAGGAGTTCAACGCCAGAATCCAGAATGCCGACATGGTCGTGCCGAATGCGACGAGGAACGTGGCAATCGTATGCGCCCGGTTACTCACCCGCCGCCAACCGAACAACATGATCCCAAGGAACGAGGCTTCGAGGAAAAACGCTGTCAGCACTTCATAGGCGAGCAGCGGCCCGGCGATATTGCCCACCTTCTCCATAAAGCCCGGCCAGTTCGTGCCGAATTGAAACGACATCGTCACGCCGCTGACCACGCCCATGGCAAAGCTCAAGGCAAACACTTTCACCCAGTACTGGTAGGCCTCCCGCCAGCGCGTTTGGCCGGTGGCATTATAGCGCAGTTTGAAAAATAGCAGGAACCATCCCAACGCAATGGTGATGGCGGGAAACAAAATATGGAAGGTAATATTTGCACCGAATTGTATGCGGGCAAGCAGGAGTGCGTCCATTGAAAGAACCTCGTGGAATATGCACTCGAAGCGTATGGGTTTACCCCAACGCACCCACCCCTATCAAGGGAAATAAAAGAAAGGAGTGAAGCTCCGTCCTAAGCTTCACTCCTTTGATGAGGGGTAGCATGGGTCTATTCATAAGACCAAATCAGCTTAAGTAATCGCAGGTAAGAGCGCGATGGGCGACATTCCAAAAAGCATAAATTACCGATAAACTAGAATTTCCACGATACGGTAAATGCACCGTAGGACTCTCCGCCTTCCTGCCCCTCGAATTCCTTTGTGCGTAACATGTGGGTATAGGCGTAGCGCACGCCATCATAGGTAAGGGCCAGTCCGGCCTGCAGCCCGCCAACGAAATGTTTTTTATCGACGCTGGCACTATCCTCAAACGTATTCCCGTCGAGGAAAATATTGCGTGCCACGGCATTGCCTTCCATCCCGGCAAACACATACCAGCCTATGGTTTCCGACGGCACGAAGTAATCCGTTCCCGTCAGCACCGAGGTAATCAGCGGCGGGCCGTAATCAGCGGGCAAATCCTCACCAATGCGCACTACCGCCCCGGCGCTGGCCTGAGTCAGTACGTTCCCTACTGCCCCACCGACACTCGGCGTCAGATCGATCCCGAACCCATCCGGGTTCAACTTCCATATATTTCGCCATTTGCGTTGGTACGATAAAATCAGGCCCGCTTCATTTTCCAGCTGGTGATGCCACCCCTGCGGATGGTCGGAGCCAATCAGATCATGCACGGTTTCCTGCACGCGCTCTGCGCCCGATGCCGGGCCCACCACTCCAAGCGTCATACGAAAATTATCAAGCGTCGTACCGGTATCCGATGTCACCCCGGCGCTGCCATACAACCAGCCAGCATAGGGGCGGTCGTTCGGCTGGGCGGCGCGAAGCTGGTAATTCTTCGGCGTGTACATGTTTTGGCCGAGGGCAAATTCCCAGCGTTTATTGCCGCTTTCGTCAAAGAACGGCAGGCTATTGGCCGAACGCTCCAGCCAACGCGGCACATCGTTCTCCGCACCCACCATCGCCAACCGTATGCCGTTGGTGTAGTTGTCGTCCGAGCCGGCGAAAACGTCGTTTTCCCAGGTAACGCTGAACGTTGGTTTGTCGTCCTCCGCCAGTGCCGCCGACGCATAAAGAAAGCTAGCCAATGCAACACTGGCTAGCTTTCCGAACATGGAATAGGCGATCGATCGGCCCATTAGTAACCCGCCCGGCGCGGCGCAGGTGCGTAATAGCCACCTTCCACCGGAGCAGTCATTTTCGGACGGTAACCGCCGCCAGGACTGGTCAGCTCGGCATCATCCGCTACCGGAAATACCATGTTATAGGTCTTCAGGCTCGACGTGGCCGTGATTTTACTTGTTTTAGTAGTGCCTTCTACGGTGGCTTCCACGGTGTAGCTACCCTTGGGCAGGTTCACCAGAAGGATCGGGCCATCTGTCGTCGTGGTCACTAGGCCGTTGCCCTTACTGTCTTTGACATTCACCATCACACCGGAGACAAATGCACCGCCCTGACCGGAAAATACGATTTTGGTGCTGTAATTATTCTGCTGCGCTTCGATCTGGGCACGATCGGCCATGCCCACACCACCCGACAATACGGCAATGCCGTTATTCGGCTGCGCGTAATTGCGCGAGTTCACCTCGGTATGCTCCGGGCCACCCATAGAGGCTGGCTGCGGATTATAGCGCGGGCTGGTCTGATAATTCGGTGTCGGCTGGTAGGGGTTGCCGGTCATCGACTGGGCAAACACCGGAGCCGAGGTCAGGCTGGTGGCAAGCATAAGACTTATTAACGTGGTACGCATGGAATCCTCCTTGGGTTGAATCCCGATAATTTCATAACTTCCTACTCAATTCGCAGTACGGGAATCGTGAAGAGAAATAAGAACCGGGTAAAGCGTAGAGTAAGTTATGACCGTTTACGATCAATTTCGAAAACAACATCGGCCTCGAAATCCGTCTCACCATCCTTCTCAAGTAAGGCCAGACGTGCCGTTAATTCTTCCAGCGCCAATGCAATTTCATTGCGGTCTTTTTCCGCTTTGAGTTTTTCTTCGGCGCTTTTATCGGAAAGTCCCTCGACAAATCCTCCCATGACCAGGTTCGCGAGCTCACCGAGTAAATCCTTCGGCTGGCCGCCAAAGAGCTGCAATTCATCGAAATGGTCTGGAATGGTTTCTACCCGTTGCCGTGCTATCAGATACGCAAGCGCGGCCAGAGCCATACCTACACCCGAAACCAGCATCAGGCTGACACCCTCGCCCATGCCTTCGCGCAGCATAAACATGTAAAGGCCTATCAGGGCAGCAACAATACCGAGTGCTGCAAGCGTACCAGCCGCAGCCGCTACTACAATACTCAGCAATGCTACCCGCGCGGGCTTGCGCAGGGCTCCCGGTTCCGGAAGCGCCTGCCCAAGTACCCAGTNNAACGCCGTAGTAGAATCGTTTGGTGTGAGGGTCGCATGCTCAACACTCCTCTATAGATTAAAATGATTAGTCTAGCGGCGGCCTAAAAGCGCACCGAGAACGATACCGCTCAACGCAGCCAGGCCGACAGCCCGCAGCGGATGATCGGAAATCGTGTCTTCCGCGTCGTGGTACAGCTCATTGGCTTGACGCTGCTTCTGCGAGATGTAGCGACGCGCGCTTTTGCCCGCTGTTTTCGCCATCTGGCGCAACTCGTCGGTATCGAGACCGATTACGTTGCTGGCATCTTCCGTCGCGTGCCTAGCAGTTTTCTTGACCATCTGGCCCAGACGCTCCACTTCAGCGCGCAATTCTTTAATATCTTGACTCGTTTGTTGTGCATTCGATCGCATGTTACTCTCCTATTGAGTGTGGATTGACAAACCCACCATGGCACTCCCCTATTCAACGGTCGATGCGCCGCAGGAGATATTTTATAAAAACTCTATTAATTCCGGATACAAAAAAGGCCGGTAAAACCGGCCTTTCTCGCAGATGAAGCGGATATTATGCAGCGCGCCGGCTGTTTTTTTCCCACTCATCGATTTGCTCTTCGGCTTTCTCGCGGGCAACGCCATAAGCGTTCTGAATTTTACCGCTCAGTTTTTCGCGGCTACCGTCAACTTCAGCGATATCGTCGTCGGTCAGTTTGCCCCATTGCTCACGGGCCGAACCTTTGAGTTCATGCCACTTACCAATCATTTGATCCTTGTTCATGTTACTACTCCAGAATTATTAATTTAATGCGGGATTGCACAAAGCACTGTGGCGCGCCCCATATCAAATCGCGATGCCGCCCGCCCCTGTTGCCATCAATACCCCATCAATTAACGAGCGCTTAATGTTCTCTGACTTACAACGCACGGTGGTTTAATGAGGATTGGGAGTATAATTGGAAAAATTGGAGTAGATTATGCAAAATGTTTCCACATACTCATCCAGCCAGCGTCCCATGGATATGGTCGGACAGGATTTATCCACCCTAGAGGGCCAATACACCGAATACCTTGTGGAAGAATCCCTGCAAGCGGAGGTGCAATGCCTGCGTACATGGGTGGATGCCTACCAGTCCGGCGACCGCGAGGCGGCTGAATTTCTGCGTGAGCATGGGGCTGCCTTGCTCGAAGATATCAAATGCAAGCTCCACCTTGCCTCGCGTGAACGTCAACGTATCGACGAAGAAAGCCCCATCAGCGCTAATTACGAAGGCCATGCCGCCAGCCGAATGAATGAAGCAGCTGAAACTGCATTGCATGCAGAAGCTAAACTCAGCGAAGCGTTGCATCAGGATATGCCATCAGCTGAGAACTGCATTATTTCCAAGTAATCCCTATTTAACCACCCTACGCCAACTGAAGGAGTCTTAATTTATGGCAACCACACCGACCCAGAAAAAAAACTATGTTCCTGTCATCATCATCGCGATTGTGGCTGTACTGGCGCTGGTCTTTCTGATGCAGCAGCCCGATAATACAACCAACGATTCCGTCAGCGCGTCGGTAGAAGATATGGGCGATACCATCGAAGAAGCCGGCCGTGATATGGATGAAGACCGCACCGTAGGCGAACGCGTAGGCGATTCCTTCGATGAGGCCGGGGACGAGATCGACGAAGCAACGGACGGTGACGGCCGCTAAGCGCCTTCCCGAGACAAAGGGGACGAGGCCCGGCAAAACCGGGCCTTTTCTTCATCCGCCTAGATGTCGCTGATGGATTATTTATACTCTTTTCAAAAGAATAGGCTAAGCTAAATGTGCGCTAGCAACACCCAGAAAGTAGTCAACGAATGAAACCATCCAACGCACCGGGCAGCACCGGTACTGTCTTGGTCTGGGTAGAGGATTATCCCTCAGCACTTCCCTTATTACGCATGGCGAAGCGGAAAGCCCGCGAACTTGGCGTAGGCTGGGAGATTATTCACGTTAGCACTTCGGTGTATCGCCGTCATGAGCTGGAACATGAGGCCAGCCAGGCACTGAGCACCTTGGCGTTAGCCGAGCAAATGGGTGCTAAAACCACCCATATTATTGCGAAGTCTGCTCGCGACGGCGTTGCCAAGCTGATACGAGATCGCGCACAAAGCGATCAGCCGATTCAGTTACTGGTTCTGGCTAAACGTGAAATTAATGGTCTAAAGCGCTTTATTCGCAAAAGTGCCGTCGATTACTTTGCCGGACTGCGCGATTTGCCCCTGCCCTTGCGTATCCTGGCAGTAGAGGGCAGTGGTGATGTTGTTTCCCCTGCGCCGGAATTATTCAATCTGTTCAAGGTAAGCCTGCTCGAGCTGATTAACTGCATTATGGCGGTCGCCGTGGCCACTGCCATCATCCAGATGCTCGACCTGCTGATTCCTTCGACCGTTTCGCCGCAGGATTACAACAAACCCATCATCTATATGATTGCCTGCGCATTCGCTGCAGGTCGCTATGGGTTATTTGCCGGTATTTTTACCGCTATCGTCAGCTTCATTATTTACAACGTCATGTATGTCTCCCCCGACATGCACTTGGCCATTACCAGCACGACTGACGCGGTGAATCTCGGCCTCTACCTGGTAGCCGCGCTGGTAATTTCCTTTTTCACCAGCCAGACCTTTTCCCAACGCGAGAAATACGCCTCGCGGGCGCAGCGTACCCACGCCTTGTTTCAGCTGCACCGCGTGGCGATGGATTACCGCACGCGCGCCGAAGCGGTCGAAGCATTGCATAACGAGCTCACCGGCATTCTGGGCAGTGACGTGATTTTTTTCCTGCCCTCGGCACTGAATCCCAATGTGCTGGAACCGGCCTACCCAAAAAACATCGAATTCGCCCCGCGTGAGCAGGAGGCCATGGCGGCCTGCTGGCAGGAAAACAAAGCCACGGGATTAGGCTCGCTTTACTATACCGACCTGAGCTGGCGATTTATCCCCTTACTTACCTCGCAAGGGGAAATCGGCGTGCTCGGTGTACGCATCGAGGATGCTACCCGTTTCGATATTCCTTCCGGCCGCCTACTTAATGCGATCGGCGATCAGGCCGCGTTAATCATCGAACGGTTCGAGCTTGGCCAGCTGATGGAAGAATCCCGTCTGCGCGAAGAGCGCGAAAAGCTGCGCTCGATGCTGCTCTCCTCCGTATCGCACGATTTAAAAACCCCGCTAGCTTCCGTGATCGGCGCCTTGTCTGTCTATCAGACCATGGGCACCAACCTGTCCGAAGAACACCGCCAAACCCTCATCATGACCGCGCTGGAAGAAGCCCAGCGGCTGGACAGTTTCATCACCAACATTCTCGACATGACCCGCCTGGAAAGTGGCGGCATTGATTTCAGGAAAGAATGGATCACGCCTGACGATATCTTCCGCAAGGTCGAACGCCGCATGAAGAACCGCATGCGCAACCATCAGCTCATTGTTTCCCTGCCGCCGGAGCCGAATGAGATCTCGATCGATCCGTCCAGCGCCGAACAGGTCCTGCAAAACCTGCTCGACAATGCGGCGAAGTACACACCGAGCGGAACGCAGATCGATCTACGCGCCTACCCCGATGGCAAACAATATGTCATTGAGCTTCGGGATCACGGCGATGGCATTCCGGCCGACAAACTCGGCAAGGTATTCGACAAATACGCCCGCCTGCACAAAGCCGATAGCCAGGTCGCCGGCACCGGGCTTGGACTATCGATCTGTAAATCGATCATGCAGGCCCAGGGCGGACGCATCGAAGCCACCAATCATCCAGACGGGGGAGCCATCTTCACGTTGGTATTTCCACAATGGCGTCGCAAACGTGATACATCCGTGGAGAGTGCTGCATGAGCCTTACGAACAAACGTATCCTGGCAATCGACGACACACCATCCATCCGCACTTTTTTGCGCATCTCGCTGCAATCACAGGGTGCCAGTTTCCATGAAGCGTCCAATGCACGTGAGGGGCTCGAGAAATGCGCCAGTATTAAGCCCGATGTCGTGGTGCTCGATCTGGGTTTGCCCGACCGCGATGGGTTGGATATCCTGCCGGAAATTTTACAGGGCGACCATAACGGTCAGCACCCTGCGGTAATCATTCTAAGTGTCCGCAAGGAGCAACGCACCAAAGATACCGCCTTTGAACTGGGTGCCTGCGGCTATGTCACCAAGCCGTTTATCATGGAAGATTTGCTCGACGTGATTGAAGAGCAAATGAAATAAATCATCCTCCCCTGCTCGTCCCCCAAACACAGTGACGATTTTTATCTTTATCTCATGAAAAAGGGCGGAGGAAATAAATCCTCCGCCCCCGTCAATCCGCCTGGAGCATGCGACTACATAGCAGGCGGATATTCGTGGTCTGCCGTCCGCTTACGCGACCGGCGGGCTGACATCGCGGCCGGTAACTGCACCATAAATCAGGCTAGCTACAAACAGCACGACGAACAATACCGTCAGGAATTGGGCGATGGATGCGAATGTACCCGCCAAACCGCCAAAACCGAACATGGCGGCAACAATTGCCAGCAGAAAAAAAGTAATGGCCCATCCGATCATGGCACCCTCCTATGGTTGGTACGAATTATCTCCAGACGGGTTTGCCGAGATCTACATCGTCTTTATCGGTTAGTGCACCACCAGCACCACCAACACCGGCCCCAATCAGGGCACCTGTGGTTGCGCTGCCGCCCGTCAGTGCACCGGTTGCAGCGCCAACACCAGCACCAATACCGGCACCAGAAAGCGCCCGATCACCTTGGCTTTCACCGCACGCGGCAAGCAACGGTAGCAAGGCAACGGCAGTCATCAATTTAGGGGTTTGCATGGGGTTCTCCTTTTTCGTGTGTGCTTTCACAGTGCGCTCTTCTTTATTAGGAATCGATGCTCACGCGTAGGGACATGCATCAACCGGTCGTAAACTTGTATGGCAACCCGTTGCTCGAACAAAAAAGAGGGCCGCGCGAGCGACCCTCTTTCATAGGGGAATCGTATCGTAAACGAACTAACTCTTTCAGGCGGCAGCCGCCTGATCGCTGTTTTTGATGATTTCCATCCGATAGCCGATACCGGGTTCGGTAATGATATAGCTCGGCTCCGACGGTTCTTTCTCGATTTTGTCGCGCAGTTGGCTAACATATACGCGCAGGTATTGCATATCGTCGGCATGCGCGGGACCCCACACATCCTTCAGGATCTGTTTGTGGGTCAGCATTTTACCGCGATGCATCAGGAAGTAGCGCAGTAGCTCATATTCCTTCGGCGTGAACACGGTTTTTTCGTTATCGAGGAACACTTCGTGGCGTACCAGATCCATCCGGATATGGCCGTTGGTCAGTTCGGGCTCGCCCGCCTCTTCTGTGACCGCTTTACGCAGATTGGCATTAATCCGCGCCAGCAACACTTCCGGGTTGAAGGGTTTGGTCACATAATCGTTCGCGCCAAGCTCCAGCGCCGCGATAACTTCGCTATCGTCGGAACGCACCGAGCACACGATAATCGGCACCTGGCTCCATTCACGGATGGTTTTGATCACTTCCTTGCCGTCCATATCCGGCAGGCCGAGATCGAGCAGTACCAGCTCGGGCTTCACCGAAGCTACCAAGCGCGCACCGGCGCGGCCTTCGTTGGCGTCCACCGCTTTAAAGCCTTTGCTCTCAAGCGTAATGGTCAGCAATTTACGGATAGGGGGTTCGTCCTCAATGATGAGTACGGTGTTTTTCTTCTGGTTCATGGTCGCATCCTCTTAACTATGTAGCATGTACAGTTAAGCTCTACGCCCAGCCGTATAAAGAACCCATGCGGAAGGCTTACTTGCCTTCCAGCTTGGCTTTGGCAACTTTATGCAGCTGGCTGAAATGCATGCCATAGCATACATAAATGACCCCGCCGATGAGGAAGAACCATTTGAGTTTATGGAAGGTTTCCACCGGCATCTGGGCAATCAGGTAACCGCACAGCAAAATACCGAGAATCGGTATATACGGCTTCCACGGCGTGCTGAACGGACGTGGAAGGTGCGGCTCTTTATATTGCAGGTAAAGAACGCTGATACAAACAATCGCAAACGCGCATAACGTGCCCAGCGAGACCAGGTCGCCAAGCTCATCGATCGGCATCGTGCCCGCCGCAACCGCTACCAGCGCGCCCACAATCATGGTGTTGATATAGGGCGTATGGAATTTGGGATGCACTTTCGACAGCGCGGTTGGCAGCAACCCGTCCTTACTCATCGTGTAGAAAATACGGGTCTGGCCATAAAGCAGTACCAGCATCACCGAGCTTAACCCCATGATGGCCCCCACTTTAATAATGAACGCAAACCAGCCAAGGCCGATCTGGTCTACCGCCACGGCAATCGGGTCGGGCACGTTCAGGTCGGAATAATGCACCACGCCAGTCAGCACGAACGCGGTCGCCATGTAAATCACAGTACAGATCACCAGCGAGCCGATAATACCGAACGGCATATCTTTCTGCGGGTCTTTGGCTTCCGCCGCCGCGGTCGACACCGCTTCGAACCCGACATAGGCGAAGAAAATCACCGACGCCGCCCGCAAGATACCCGTCACGCCAAATTCGCCCTCCTTACCCGTAGGTTCCGGGATAAAGGGTTGCCAGTTATCGGTATTCACATAAAAGGCGCCGATTCCGATAAAGGCGAGAATCACCGCAACTTTTACAATCACGATAACGTTATTTACGTTGGCCGATTCTTTCACCCCAACCACCAGCAAGGCGGTCACGGCCAGCACGCCAAGCACCGCCGGCAGGTTGACGATGGCTTCTACCATGGTGCCGTCGGCTGCTTCGACCATATGGCCGCGCGCCGCCGTGTAGATGGGGTTGATCACCACATCGAAATCTTTCAGGAAACTCACGATATATCCCGACCAGCCGACCGCCACGGTCGAGGCGGCAAGACCATATTCGAGCAGGAGCAGCCATCCCATGATCCAGGCGAACACTTCACCCAGTGTGGCATAGGCATAGGTATAGGCCGAACCCGAGACGGGTAGCACCGAGGCCAGCTCGGCGTAGCACAAGCCTGCAAAAGCACAGGCCAATCCGGCCACCACGAAGGAAAGGATAATCGCCGGCCCGGCATATTGAGCCGCCGCCGTACCTGTCATCACGAAGATACCGGCCCCGATGATACAACCAATGCCGAGGCTAACCAGGTTCCACCGGCTCAGGGTACGGTTTAATGCATGGGCATGCGCCTCATGCTGAATCTGCACCACGGATTTCTTAACCAGGATACGGCTGATAGGACCTAACATGCATTGCCTCGTGCGTGAATGGACGGGCAGCCGAAATAGGCTGCGAAAGGCAATGGCTTATCAGTCGTTCCTGAGGCTGGCAAGCTTTAGAAGCAAGCCCCACTCGGATGGGCTAGTAAGGGGGCATTTCCACCGAACGTGGGCCGGGAACGGCGCTGGCCGGGGTCGGGGTGGGGGTTTTATCCGCCGCGGGCTGGCTTTCCGCTACCTGCATGCGCGCAGCCGTCGCAACAGCCGGTGCCGTACCATGCGCCCCGCCCACTTCTTCCAGCTTATCCCCGATCGGATCAGGCTGCGGGGCTCCTGCCGCCGCACTCGCTACCGGTGCGCTTAAGGTCACTACCTGCGCCACGTTGGCATCTTTCACCTCGTGGTAGTGCAGGCCGCCCTGCATTACCCCGGATTTGAGTGACACGGCGCCGAGTTTAATCTCTTCGGCAGTGGGCGGGTTAATCACCTGCCCGGCGGCAATCACATCGATATCGGCAATGCCGTTTTTACGGGCCAACATTAAAGCCAGAGCCAGTGTGGATTCATGTGACGATACCCCGTCACCCAACTCGGCCTGCACCTGCGCCAGCATATCCGTCTGCGCCTGGGCAATACCATACAGCGTATCCCCTGCCCGCACGGTATAGCCGTGTTGCCCAAGCGCAGGGATGGCACTGCGTGCCGCAGTGGGGGGTTTTTGACTTGTCGCTGAAGTAGCTTTCAGGGCAGGCGCATCTGAGGCACTTGGTTTTTCCGCAGCGGTTGCAGGACGAGCCTCCGTTTCGTTGGAGGCAGCATTATTTTCTCGGTTGTGCGGGGCAACTGGTGCCGGGGAAGAAACCGGCTCTCGCGGTTGCCGCGCAGTACGCGTTATAGCGATAAGCGACTCAAGTCTTGTTTCGTCGATAGTCGGCAACCCCTCATACCCATGTTGCATTCTTAGCCGTTTGGTATGCAAGGCGCCATAATCATGATTACTGGTAAATTGCCATTGAAAACTGCGTTCTGCTTTATTGGTATTAACCCGTAGTGCATCTGCACTGGGACGCCGCCCTGTACCCAAAAGTTCTGCGGTCAGTCCTACCGCCTCAGCGGTAGCTACCGCATCAATATAGCTTTTTCGGTCGGCGCTGTTCACCCGAATCTCATCGCCGCCCAAACCGCCGTGTAATTTACCATCCCCATTCGTATCCAGCGCAGGGCGATTATTCTTAAGCGAATAATTTCCACGCAAAATACCAGTGTTTGCCTGAATATTTCCGGTGTCGCCGTGTATTTGGCCGAACCATGCGCTATAATGCGCAAGCCGCTCCTTATTGCCATTGATTACCAGCTGCTCTGCCGCCTCCAGGCGGGCGCGATCATATACTAACTTTTCAGCAGGGCTTGCATCGCGCGGCAAGCGCGGCGTCGCTTCGGTTTCACCCGTCGCAAAATCGAGAAATGCTGTTTGATAATGCTTAAAAAGTTTTAGCGCCGCATCGCTCATACAAGGTCCATCCTCTTTTTTATTATTTTATGCCCGCTATATTAATATTTACCTAATTTCGGAAGCATCGATGATGAAGATTGCATGACAATGGCCAAGCACAATCAAGTCACGCCCTATCTATTTGTTTTTATTTAACAAATACTCAAGCTTTTGAATTGCCAGCCGCTGCAGGGTGGCTTGGGGCTGGGTCGGGTCGCCTACCATCACGGCTTCGGTGCCGGTGATGGGATCGATCGCGCTGACCTTCACGTAGCGGCCCTGCGGAATGAATTCGATAATATACTCTGCCTGGCCCATCCCGGGTTATTCCTGCGCGTCGTCATAGGTCTCGGGCAACCGCTCCACCGTGAGCATCGTAATCTGGTTGGCCTTGCGCTCCTCCGCCGTGAAGCGGTAGCCGTAAAACTCGAAATTCGCACCCACATCGGGAATCACCCGCGCCTCGTGCAGCACCAGCCCGGCGACGGTGGTGGCGTGTTCATCGGGCAGATCCCAGCCCAACTGGCGGTTCACATCGCGGATGGTGACCGTGCCCGCCACCCGGTACGCTCGTTCGCCATACGGCATGATATCGGCAATGGCGAGCGGGTCATGCTCGTCGTCGATCTCGCCGACGATTTCTTCAATAATATCTTCCAGCGTCACGATACCGAGCCAGGCACCATATTCATCGACCACACAGGAGAAATGCTTGCGCTGACGGCGGAAAGCATTGAGTTGGTCGGCCAGGGTCGTGGTTTCGGGCACAAACCATGGTTTTTGCGCAATCCGGCGGATCATCTCGCGGGTGATGCCTATTTTCTGTTGCCGGATCAGGCGGAACAGATCCTTCATATGCAGCACGCCGATGATATTTTCCATATCGTCTTTATAGAGCGGAATGCGGCTATGGGCGCTGGCAATCGCGGCGCTGATCAGGGCTTCGGGTTCTTCGTTGANNTTGCGGTGGATCATCACCTCCCCCACTTCACGGTCATTGAGATCGAGAATGCTGCCCAGCATATCGCGGTCGCCTTTTTCCATCTCACCTTCGGAATGGTGCATCTCGATCGTGCCACGTATTGCCTCGGTTGCCGCAACCATGGAACTGACATTATTCAAATCCACCCCGAACAGGCGCAGGATAAACCGCACCAGCTGCTGCACCGTCCAGGTCAAAGGCGATAACAGCTTCACGACGACACTCAGGATAGGCGCCAGCAGCAGCGAAACGCGGTCGGGATGGTAAATGGCGATGGTTTTGGGAATCACTTCGCCAAAAATCAGCACCACCAGCGTCAGCACAATGGTAGCGATCACCGGGCCCAGCTCATCGCCCCACAGGCGAATCGCCACCACCGTCGACATCGACGCGGCCAGAATATTTACGATATTATTACCAAGCAGGATCGTGCCGATGAGCGCATCTTTACGGTCACGAAGGCGGATAACCATGCCAGCGCGCCGTACTCCCTCCTGCATCAGCGCATACATCCGCGCGCGCGATACGGCCGTCAGCGCCGTTTCCGAACAGGAAAAGAAGCCCGAGAGAAGCAAACATACGAAAATAATCGCAATATCCATGATATGAATCCTATTTAAAAATAGCTAGCCACCACCCTCGTCGCGAGAGCGGGGTCGACGCCGCGTGCCACCTGCGCCTTGCCCAACGCTTCCAGCACAATAAAGGTCAGGTGGCCTGCCTCGGCTTTTTTATCGCTGGCAAAATGGCGGGTTATGCCCTCCACCGTCCAGTCCTGCGTAACATCGCGGGGCGTCGTCGGCAGGCCGAGCTGCTTGAAATGCGCCGTCAGCTCTTGTTCCAGCCCTGCATCCACCAGCCCCATCTCGGCGCTTAACCGGCATCCCATCACCATGCCGATCGCCACCGCCTCGCC
>DITH01000081.1:3670-14492 GCA_002422745.1 Alphaproteobacteria bacterium UBA6189 | reverse complement strand
CCGCCGCCATGGACTACCACCGGGTTGACGCCGACGGTCTTTAAAATCACGATATCACGGGCGAAGGTTTCCGCCGTGCGCTCGTCGCCCATCGCGTGGCCGCCATATTTAATGACGAAGGTTTTACCGGCGAAACGCTGGATATAGGGCAACGCCTCCGACACGGTTTTCGCCGTGCGGTGCAATAAGCCTTGGGCTTTGAGCGGTTTGATTTCCATGGCTACCTTCCAATCAGCGCGTCTAGCACGGCATCCTGTAGGGAATCAATGCCTGTTTTCGCGTGGGCACTGGTTGTAATAATGCCCGGAAACGCCGCCGGGTGGCGGACGGCAGCTTTGGCCGCGCCTTCTTGCACCAGGGCGAGTTCGGGCGGCTTTACCTTGTCGGCCTTGGTCAGCACCATCTGGTAGGAAACGGCCGTATCATCGAGCATGGAGGCCATTTTCTCGTCTTCCGGTTTTACGCCGTGGCGGGCATCGACCAGCATGAATGCCCGGGTCAGCTGACTACGGCCGCGCAGGTAGGTTTTGAGCAGATCCTGCCAGTGGCGGACTTCTTTTTTCCCTGCCTTGGCGTAGCCATAACCTGGCACGTCGACCAGATGCACCAGCTCATGCAGGTTAAAGAAATTCAATTGCCGCGTCGCCCCCGGTGTGCCCGAAGTGCGGGCCAGTTTACCGTTATTCACCAGCGCGTTGAGCAGCGACGATTTACCGACATTGCTGCGGCCAATGAATGCCACTTCCGGCAGGGTCAGCTCAGGTAGCTGACCCCAATCGGCCACCCCGGCCACGAACCGGATGGGTTTGGCGAAAAGCGCGCGGGTGAGCGGCGATTCTTCCACCTAACCCGCCTTGGCCTTTGTTTTTGTTTTCGCCTTGGGCTCGCGCAGGCCTTTTTTCTCGAGCTTGGCGTTAATGTAGAGCTGCTGCAGGATGGTAAGCACGTTGTTCCATGCCCAGTAAATCACCAGCCCGACGGCAAAGCCCGAGAACATGAACAGGAAGATGAACGGCATCCATGCCATCACCATCGCCTGGACTTCATCGGTGGGTTTAGGGTTCAGGCGCTGTTGGATCACCATGGTGGCGCACATGATCAGTGGCCACAGACCGATATTGAGGAAGACCGGCAGGAAATCCGTCGAATAGGGGAGAAGGCCGAACAGGTTCCACACGGTCGTGGGGTCGGGTGCAGAGAGATCGTGCACCCACCCGAAAAACGGCGCATGACGCATCTCGAGCGTAGTGTAGAGCACCCGGTAAAGGGCGAAGAAAACCGGGATCTGCAACAGAATAGGCAGGCACCCACCCATCGGGTTGACGCCTTCACGCTTATACAGGGCGATCACTTCCTGGTTCATTTTCATTTTGTCGTCTTTATGGCGGTCGCGCAGTTCGACCATTTTCGGCGTCAGCAATTTCATTTGGGCCATGGCGGTCATGGATTTGCTGGCCAGCGGGAAGAGAAGAATTTTAATGCAGACGGTGAGCAGCAGGATCGCCACGCCGAAATTGCCGACGATGCCGTTGAAATAGCTCAGCACCAGAAAGATCGGCTTGGTGAGGAAATACAGCGAACCGAAATCGACCGCACGGTCGAACAGCGGTATATTGTATTGCATGCTATACGCGTCGAGCAGGTTGACTTCCTTGGCGCCGGCAAAGACGCGCAACTCGCTGCTGGCGCTTTCCTGTGCCGGTACAGTGATGGGATCGGCGCGCAGGTCGGCCTGGTAGCGGTCGTGGCCATCCGTCGGATCACGGTGGATAAATTGCGCGTCAAAGCGGGTTTTTGGCCCAGGAATCACGGCCGTGAGCCAGTATTTATCGGTAATGCCGACCCAACCTTTTACGTTGCCGAATTTCTGCGTGCCGTCGTCGCGCAGGCTTTCGTAAGTCACGTCGTTGAGCACGTCATCCATGACCCCGAGCGGCCCTTCATGCATGAAATATATATGCTCGCCCGAATCATCGTAGGCGCGCGACACCAAGCCATACGGGTACAGCGTTACCGGCGCGGCGGCGTTGTTTTTTACCGTGGTGGTAATGGTGAACATATACGCGTCGTCGAGCGCAATATGTTTTTCAAACACCAGCCCCTGACCGTTATTCCAGCGCAGCGTGACCGGCTTTTCGGGTGTCAGCACATCACTATCGGCCGTCCACAGCGTTTGTGCATTGGGGGTGGCAACGCTGGGCGATTCGGGCAACAAGCCGGTTTCGACAAAATACGGCAATTCGCTGCTGGCTGGTGAAAGCAACCGTACTTCGGGTGAATCCTCCGCAATCGTTTCCCGGTACTGGGCGAGCGTCAGATCATCGATCCGCGCGCCGCGCAGCGAGATGGAGCCATGCAGGCGGTCACTGCGGATGGCGATTTCTGGCGCCGTATCGACCATCGGTTGCTCGGTGGCGATTTCCTGATGCGCCAGGGCGGGCGCCTGTTTCAGCGGCGCGGCCTGCGCGGCCGGTGGGTTCGCCTGCATGCGCGGGCGTTCATAAAAATACTGCCAGCCCACCAGGGTCAGCATGGCAAGCACCATGGCCAGGATCATTCGTTTAATGTCGGGTCCGCCCAACGGATTATTCGGCTGCATGTCGTCTTATTCCAATCGTTCCGGTACAGGGTCATAGCCCTCGCCACCCCATGGATGGCAGCGGGCAAGGCGTTTTAGGGTAAGCCATCCGCCTCTGCAAGCCCCATGTCGCGTCAGCGCCTCGCGCGCGTAGCAGGAGCAGGTCGGCCGGAAGCGGCAATTGCCGCCCAGCCACGGCGAGGCCAACAGCTGGTAGCCGCGCACCAGCTTCAGCAATATCCATTGCGGCAGGTGGCGCATTAGCGTTCCAATCGCGCGCGGGCGGCGGCAAGGGCGCGGGCCAATTCCTGCCGAAGCAGGTCGTATTCCACCGTAGCGGCACTGGTTTGCGCATCGGCGCGGGCGATCAGCACGTAATCGGTGCCGGGGTGGCAGGCGGCATGCAATTCGCGCATCAGGGCGCGCAGGCGGCGCTTTATGCGGTTGCGAACCACCGCATTGCCGCATTTGGTGGTCACGGTATAACCGACCCGACATTGGCCAGCCTCTGCCGTTGGGGCATACCGCAGAATAAAATACGGCGCGATGTATTTAAACCCGCGGTTGAGCCGTAGGAAATCGGCACGCTGGGTCAGGGTTGTCGGGGGCATGGCCATCGGCCGCACTTTACTGCAGGTGGGGGAAAGCGAAAGCCGAAAAAACAAAACGCGCCTTGCGGCGCGCTCGTTCGTTGCAGCTAAACGCGTAATCGCCGGCTTAAGCGCTCAGCGATTTACGGCCTTTAGCGCGGCGCGAAGCCAGCACTTTACGGCCACCGACCGTCGCCATACGGGCGCGGAAGCCATGGCGGCGTTTACGTACAATCTTGCTCGGTTGGTAAGTGCGTTTCATTGCGCGCTCCGTTTTATTCAAAGAGGCGGCTTTCTACTGAGTCGGCCGCCGATTGTCAAGCCTCGTGCACATTTGGCGTCATTTGCCGAAGAACTCACGGTAAAATCGTTATTTTTCCTTGCACTACCGCCGGGCAGGCGCTGCGGTTTCGATTGTGTTTACCCCGGCCTTGCGATAGGTTGCCCCTCCTATGTTCTCGTATTTACGCTACTTTGCCGTGATAAGCCTGCTCCTCGTCCTGATCGGGGCGGTGGCGCTCGGTATGTATTTCCGGGAACTGAAAACCGCCGAGATGCTAAGCACTACCCGGGCGCATACCGAAGCGATCATCGCTGGTTACAGCGAAACCGTGTGGCAGCGCTACGCACCGCGATTGATCCAGGGTGCCGATGCCGCCACGCGCGCCGCTTACCAGCAGGATAGCGAGCGCTTTTTCCGGAGCTTTCCCTTCGTGAAAGTGACGATCTTTTCGCCCGATGTGTCCACCCTGTATTACGGATCGAGCGCCGCATATGTCACCAGCGACGGCACCACGCGGGTGACCTTATTCAATGTCGACGAAACCCGCGCCGGGCAATCGGCGACACGGCTACTCAACCCAGCTTTTCTGTCGGGCAACAATCAGCACCATGTGCTGATGCAATCGGTGGTGCCGATTTTCCCGTCGCAGGTGCGCGAAGCGGTGCGCAGCTCCTGCCTCAACGGCACCGGGAGCGCTCGTTGCCAGCCCGAGGCGTTGGTGGAAGTGTATACCGATATGAGCCAGGCATGGAAGGAGCTGGAATTTTTCCAGTACGTGATCAGCGGCACGATCATCGGCACGTTCATACTGCTGGTCGGGGCGTTGATGTTCACCGCCAACCGGGCCGAGGCCATTATCGCGCGCCAGCATGAGGTGAATCTTGAGCTCACCGCCGCCGCCGCACAGGCCGAGGCGCAAAGCCGCGACAAATCGCAATTCCTGGCCAGTGTCAGCCACGAGCTGCGCACGCCGCTTAATGCCATTATCGGCTTTTCTGAAATCATCAAGAATGAAGCGCGCGAGCAAATGCAGCGGGTCTACCAGGAATATATCGACGACATCCACGCCTCGGGCAAACATTTGCTCAGCCTGATCAACGATATCCTCGATTACTCGAAAGCCGAAGCTGGCAAGTTGCAGATGGAATGGGCCGAGACCGACGCGACGAAAGTGATCCGCAATTCGCTGCGCATGGTCTTGCCACGGGCCGAGAACGCGCAAGTCACGCTGGTGGAGGATATTCCCAGCCATCACCTGATTATCACGACCGACGCCAAAAAGCTCAAACAGGTGCTGCTGAACCTGCTGTCCAACGCGGTGAAATTTACTCCCGGCGGCGGTGAAGTACGCTGCGCCGCATGGGAGAATGTGGTGGAACATACGCTGGTAGTGCAGGTGCGCGATACCGGTATCGGCATTGCACCAAAAGATATCAGCCGCGTCATGATGCCGTTCGGTCAGGTGGATTCCACCCTGGCGCGGCGTTACGAGGGCACCGGCCTCGGCCTGCCGCTGGCCAAGAAATTCATTGAGTCAATGGGCGGGGAATTCGCCATCGACAGCGAAGTGAATGTTGGCACCACCATCACGATCACCTTGCCCAAGATGCCGAAATCGGCCATGGCAAACCCATCCCTGAAGGAGCAATCCGATGTCGCATCAGCCGACGGCGGCGAGCCGCCCGCCGCTTAATATTCCCGAGATCCGCAGTCGAAAGGGTGGCGATAAAATCGTCGTGCTAACGGCCTACACTGCGCCGATGGCGCAGTTGCTCGACCCGCATTGCGACATGTTAATGGTCGGCGATTCGCTGGGCATGGTGGTCTATGGGCTCGACTCCACCCTCCCCGTTACGACCGACATGATGATCGCCCATGGCGCGGCGGTCGTGCGCGGCGCATCGCATGCCATGGTCATGGTCGACCTGCCGTTCGGCAGTTACCAGGCCTCGCCCGAGCAAGCGTTTCACACGGCCACGCGCATCCTCAAGGAAACTGGCGCAGCCTGCGTGAAGCTCGAAGGCGGCGCGGAAATGGCCGAGACCGTGCGTTACCTCAGCGAGCGGGGCATACCGGTGATGGGTCATGTTGGCCTGATGCCGCAGCATATGCATCGTTATGGCGGGTTTAAAGCGCAAGGGCGCGAGGCGGAGCAGGCCGCGCTGATTCTGCATGATGCGAAAACGATCGCCGCTGCCGGGGCCTTTGCCCTGGTCGTGGAAGGGGTGGTGGAGCCGCTGGCCGTCGAGATTACGCGCGCCGTGCCGATTCCAACGATTGGTATTGGTGCCTCCGCCGCGTGCGACGGTCAGGTGCTGGTAGTCGACGACATGCTGGGCATGTTCGAGCGCAGCCCGAAATTCGTCAAGCGCTACGCGGATTTACGCCATGTGATCGGTGACGCCGCCGCCGCCTATGCACGCGAAGTGCGCGAAGGTAGTTTCCCCGCACTTGAGCAGTGCTACGGGACCGGGCCAAAGAAAGTTTCGGCGTAATTGCGCGGTTAGGTTAGGGGGCGCCGGCACCCATCGGGGCGCGTGGTGCGCCCACATCATCCGGCGGGCCCATCGGCACGGGGTCGGGAACGCCTTCGGCTTTCATGCGTTCCTTTTTCTTACGGATCGTATCGATCTCCTGCTGCACTTCATCCAGCTTACCGAGCCGCTCCTCGATAAAATATTTCATGAAGTTCAGCTCGCCCTCGCTGTAATCTTCCGGGTGCTGCAAAATATCGCGGATGATCGCCAGCGCATCGCCGAACTCGCCACGATTCTCTTGTACAAAGGCTGGCATCTGTTGCGCCCAGATGGGAATGCCGCGCACGCCACGTAAGCGCTGGGCCAAGGCATAGGCGCGGTTATTGTCTTCCATCTTGTGCATCGCGAGATAGACGCCTTGCACCACCCACCACCATTTTTCCTTAGGCCTTCCTTCGGTATATTCGTCGAGGTAATCGACGAGATAGCCAACATCGCGCGGATTTTGCGTTTGGCTGAAATAGTAGGTCGCCATCGCCGGCAGATAATTGGATTGGTTGTTCAAGCTGCCCAGCAGGCGGAACCAGTGATAGAGCTTATTGTAATCGTATTTATAGAGCGCCGTGAAGCGGCCGAATGTATCGCCGGAATTCTGGATATTAAGCGCCAGCAGGCGAAAGAAGGCTTCTTCATCACCAAACGACAGGGCGCGTACTGTGCGCTCGCCTGGCACGTCGGGCACAATGCCCATTTCCGGCATGATGTTGCGCGTATGGCTCCAGAACGCAACCTGCGCACCGAGCAGCAGCGCGAGTGCCAGCACAGTCACCTGCATGGCGCGATCGCGCCGCAGGTTCCATTTGCGTGCCTTCGGGCGGTTGCGCCAGTAGGTGAGCAGCATGGCTAGAATTGCTTCCGTTTAAAATCGATCACCGATGCGGCCAGCAGCAGCGGGATAAATACCCCGCCTTGGATCAGGAACAGCACCAGGTCGTCGTAGGATTTGGCGCCGTAGATCAGCCAATTGCTTTTGGCGAAGAAATCAAGCCGCGGCACCACGATCGAGATGATTTTCATCGTCCAGACGGAAATGAAATTGGCTTCCTCGGTTTGGAACAGAATGCCCGATTTGGTGGTCGAGACGAAAAATCCCATCATGCGCGACAGCGTGTAAATCGCCAGCGACGCCAGCACCGTGCCGACGCCGCTACGAATGGTCAGCGACGCAAACAGGGCGATCGACACGACCAGCAGCGACTCAAGCATTAGGCTGAGTGCCCAGAGAAAGTACCCGGTGGTATTGAGCACATCGAGCAGGAACACGAGAATCACCGTCGGCACGACGAGTAATACCGCCACAGCGGCAAAGCCCAGCCAATAGGAAAGCACCAGCGACGCGCGCGAAATCGGTCGCGACAGCAATACATCGATCTCCTTGGTGTCGAACGCGCTGCGCATATGGAAGCCGATAAATACGATCAGGCCGACCATGATGATGACCCGCGCCGACGCCGCAGTAAAACTCAGGGTCATTTGCGCCGGCTCCAGCATAGCCGTCGAGCCGAGCACGCTTGAGATATAAGCGGCCACCAGCACCCCGATCAGCAGGCCGAAAAACAGCCGGTCACGGGTGGCGGTGAGTAAAACGTAACGGATATTGCTCCACATGGGTCGTCCTCGCGTGCGGTTAACGGAAGAGCGGGCGGGGATCGGTGGTGTACTTCTTCACCACACCGCGGTCAACCCTGCCGACACTGCCGTTGGGATCAACAATGGTGGCTTTGATAAAAATAATTAATTCGCGCTTGGTGTAAAGTTCGTCCCGGCTTTTGAACAGGTTGCCGAGCAGCGGGATGTCCGACGCACCGGGAACGCCACGCGCTTCCGTGGTGCTCACATCTTCCATCAAGCCGCCGATGACCATGACGCCGCCGGAGCGCACTTTCATTACCGAATCGATTTCGCGTACTTCCACAATCGGCACGAAGGTACGCGGCACTGTCGATTCATCGCCACCGCTTTGCGCGACGATCGAGGCAAGAATTCGCCCTTCGGGGTTTTCTTCCTGACCCACGGCGCGGGTGAGGGTCGGCCGCACGCTGAGGGTAATTTCCTGCGTGTCGAGATTGATCGACGGCAGCACGTTCAGGATGATCCCGATCGGCACCGCGCTGGCGGTACAATCCGCCGTGCCGGGGGTGGAGGTGGTGGAAGTGTCGGTCACCGTCGATTGGGCGGGCTCGACCGTACAATCGAAGAACACGACATTGCGGGCGAAGGTGAGCACGGCTTGCTGGTTATTGATGGCCGACAGGCGCGGACTGGAGAGGGTGCGCGTAGTACCGAACCGCTCGGTCAGCTGCACTAGCAGGTCGAGATCGGCATGGTCGAACACGAAACTGATCGCGCCGTTGCCACCCGCCGAGCCCGCCGCGAACGACAGATCAGTCACAGCGCCGGGCTGCCAGTCGCCGAGGCGAATCGCGTTGCTGCTATCGCCGATAATGGAGTTCCAATCGACCCCGGAGGCGAACTGGTCTTCCAGGCTGACTTCGACAATTTTGGCTTCAATCAACACCTGCGCCGAGGCGTTACGCTGCATCAGGTCGAGGAAACGCTGAATCAGCCCGTGCTGGCGTTCGGTGGCGTTCACCGAAAGCACACCGGCTTGACGGTTAATCACGAAATTCGCCGTCCCGCCGGCTCGCGCCGCGCCGCTTGCCGCCACGGTGCCGCCAGCGCTGGGTACGGCTTCTTCCTGCCCGCGTGGGCTATAGGCGAGAATTTCGGCGATTGAGGCTTCGAGCGACGACCACAGATCGCTTTCCGAGCTGGCGCTGATGGCGCTGGAGGAACCGCTGGTGCCGACATTGCCGCCGGCGCTGCCGCCGCTTTCACCCTCGCCGCCACCCGATGAGGAGGAGGATTCACCGCCACTGCCGCCGCTGCCCGAAAGCACACTGGTGCTCAGCGTATAGCTGGAGGTACTGGAGCGCACGAGGTTGACGAAATCGAGGTTGTAGTTTTGTATGAATGGCAGGTCGCGCTCGACGCGGATGGAATTGCCTTCCACGCTGTAGCGCAGGTTGCCCAGCGTGGCGATACGGTCGATGACTTCGTTGAAGGGGCGGTTGGTGGCGCGCAAATTGATGCCCTGCACATCGAGGCCCGAGCCCACTTCAATATCGACATCAGCCAGGCGGCCCAGCTCGAACAGCACATCGCGCAGTGGCACATCCTCGGTCACCGACAGGGTGACGATTTTGGTATTGCCCACTTTAGGGGCTTGCGGCGCAGCCAGCACTTGTGCGAGGTCGGGTACGGGGGGAGCGCCCAGATCGGCATCGACTTCGACATCGTCGCCCACCAGCTCCTCGGTTTTATTTAGGTCGCGGTAATCCTGTTTGGTAAGTTCCTGCTGGCGATCCTGAATGTCGCTCAGCTGTCCTTCTTTGGGCAAATAGCCTTCCAGCTCGCAGCCGGAAAGCAGGAGGGGGGAAAGGGCCAGCCATACGCTTAAAACTGCAGCCTTTCGTAATTGCACCATCCACCCCTTCAAATCGGATATTTCACTACAGTTAGTAGCAATTGCACCGAATAACCACAAGATGTTTGTAGGATAATGTGAGTAATTCGATGTGTTTTCTCCCTGACGCTCAGGTTGGCTCCGTCGCACCTCGGAACATGAGCGCTATTCGTGGATGACGCCGTATAGGCTCCAGAATCCATCGGCTGCTGGCGGAAACACCACACACAGCATCAATGCGAGGGCCAATGCCGGGCCGAACGGAAACCGCTCGCCCTGACCGAGCATTCTCCAGCCAATGCCGGAAACGATGCCAAGCAGCCCCGCGTAAAAAAGAAACGGTACGAAATTGGCCGCATCGGCCAGCCAGATACCGGCCACAGCGAGGAATTTCACGTCGCCCATGCCTAGCCCATCCTTATGGCGCACGGCCAGGAAGCCATATTTCAAGACCAGGCCGATGGCGAGTCCGCTGATTGCGCCGATAGCAGCACTCAGCCAGCCCAGCCCGGCCGCCCATACATAGAGCAGCCCGAACAGGCCGATCAGCAGCTGCACTTCGTCGAGAATGATATAATGTTCAAGATCGGTAACAAAAATTGCCACCACGCACCACCACAGCCCCATCAGCGCCAGGGTTTCCCACTGCAATCCGTACTGCGCCACCAGTAACCCAGCCCCGGCGGCACAGGCCAGTTCGGTGAGCGGGTAACGGATACTGACCGAGGTGTGGCAATGGCGGCAGCGCCCGCGGGCCAGCGCCCAGGAAAGCATCGGCACCAGATCGGGCACGCGAAGCAACGTGCTGCAATTGGGGCAGCGCGAGCGGGTCATGCCAATGGGTTGGCCAAGCGGCAGCCGATAGGTGGCCAGCGTAATAAATGAGCCGATCACGGCACCAAGAAGCGCCGCGAGCAGAATCATGGCAGGCAGAAGGGCTGGGCTGGCGAGGCTGGCGGTGTCCATAAGCGGCTGTTCGTGCTGTTCTCTCGGGCGAATCTGCCGAGCCTGTGGATTCGGTTGATTTATCCACAGGTTCGTGGCAAACAAGGCGCCAACCTACAAGATATTGTGGTGCGACGCCAGCAAAGAAGGGCGCGCGAATGAATAAAAAATGCATTGGCCAAGAAATATGACGCATGTGGTAGCTATCGGAAATGACCATGCCGGTCTGGCGCTAAAAAACGCCATGGTGCCGGTGGTCGAGGCGTGCGGCTTTTCCATTCTGGATCTGGGCACCAGCAGCAGCGATTCGGTCGATTATCCAGCCTTCGGCCGTGCCGTCGCCAGTGCCGTGCTGGATGGCAACGCCCAGTTTGGCCTGGCGATTTGCGGCTCGGGCATCGGCATTTCCATCGCCGCCAACCG